>CAYJHL010000119.1:0-6010 GCA_964369585.1 uncultured Treponemataceae bacterium
TTTTAGATTTAACATTTGTGTACCCTACTGGTGGAGAAGAGGCAATTGAGTATGCACTTAGAGTATTAGATGGTGAAAAATTTGAGAATAAAAATGTTGAACTAAAAACAATAATGATAAAAAAGTAAATTTATTCGATAAAACCAAAAAAAAATCAAAAAAAACAGAAAAAAAATCTTGACAAATTGAAAGACTCATGCGAGAATATATGTAAACGTTTACATTGTTTAGTTATTTTATATATTTAGGAGTCATGATATGTTAATTAATGTTTCACCGGTAATTAGTCCGGAACTTATTTCAGCTTTGCACCGAATGGGGCACGGAGACGAACTTGTGCTTTCTGATGCTTTTTATCCTGGCGATGCATGTAATGCGAATGTAATTCGAGCTGATGGCATTAAAATTCCTCAGTTATTAGATGGTATTCTACATTTGATAAATTTGGATACATATGTTCCAGACTCACTTGTAATGATGGCTCCTGTAGAAGGCGATGAGTTAGATATGTCTGTAGAAAACTCCTATATGAAGGTAGTAAAAGATATCTATCCAGATGCACCAGCAGTAACACGAATTGGTCGGTTTGAATTTTATGAACGATCAAAGTCAGCTTTTGCAATAGTAGTAACAGGGGAAACAGTAAAATACGGAAATATTATAATTAAAAAAGGTGTAGTTCCTGTATCCAAGAACTTTTTATAATTGTGAATAACCGGAGTCTCCGGTAAAAAGGGGTAATTCCCATAAAATTAAAGGAAGAGAGGCAAAGTGCATTTTGTCATTTACGGCATATCTATATGGAAGCCGTGAAACCTCTCCTCAAAAAGATAATGCCACGGGTGTGGTGTTAAGGAGTATCAAATGAAAAAATTAGGTATGATTCTTGTTGTTTTGCTTTTAGCAATGGGAATGGTTGTTGCAGGAGGTTCTAAAGAATCATCTGGCGCAGTTGAAATGGGTTTTCTTATTCGTAACTTGAATGAAACATTTGTTCGCGACTATGCAGATAACCTAGAAAAAAATGCAGAAGCAGCTGGCATTGAATACAAGTTGCTCGATGGTAACGGTGATGTTGCAACACAACTTGACCAATTAAACACATTATTAAGTCAAGGAATTAAATACTTTGTTATTATTCCTCAAGATCCTAATGCAACAGAACAAATGGCTGAAGCAATTAAAGCACGCGGTGGAGCTGCAGCATTCTCAAATATTGCACCAACTGTAGATGCACTTAAAGTAGGACCTACTTTCTATTTCGCTTCTTCACCTGAAACAATTGCAGGTAACATTCAAGCTGATATCTTAACTGACTATTTCAATGAAAACTCAGACAAAGCTCCTGGAAAAGTTGCAAACGTTCTTTACTTAAACGGACAACTTGGACACCCAGCTCAAATTGCTCGACGCAATGGTTTTGTAGATGGTATGAAAGCTAATGGTTACACAGTAAACTTTGTTGCAGAAGATACAGCAAACTGGGGTGCAGCAGAAGCACAACAAAAAGTTGACGCATGGCAAGCAGCATATGCAGGAAAATTCAATGCAATTATCGGACAAAATGATGATATGGCTCTCGGTGCAATTGAATCACTACTTTCAAAACAATATGTAGACGATCCTTCAGATATCTCAAGAGATGTTGATGGTGACGGTACTGTATTAAAAGTTCCAGTAATTGGTATTGATAAAACAGCTACAGGATATGCTTCTGTACAAAAGAAACAAATGTTAGCAACTGTTCTTCAAGATTCTATTGGACAATCTGACACAGCATTTGAACTTATTTATGCTACAGCTATGAATGATGGCGCACTTCCTGCTGGATTTGCAACAAAAGCTGGAATAATGGCTGCAACAGAAACACAAAACGAACCTCCTCTACAAGATGCAGCAGTTCTTCCACAATGTTTTGTTGTTCCATTTGCTCCTGTAACTGAATAATTTGTAACAGTAATACATTGTAGATTTTTTTCTACTATAGAAAGTGTGTTCTCTTTTGAGAACACACTTTCTTAAACAATTTTTTTTAGGTATATACAAGTATCCTTTGCGAAAGCAGGTTTTTATGAATGAAAAATACATCCTTCAAATGGAAGGAATCACAAAGCAATTCCCAGGTGTACTAGCCTTGGATTCTGTTTCACTTAATGTTCGCCCGGGAACTGTTCATGCATTAATGGGCGAAAACGGAGCCGGAAAATCAACTTTAATGAAATGCCTCTTTGGGATATATCATCCTGATGCGGGCAAAATTATATACAATGGCAAAGAAGTTAAGTTTCATGATGCTAAAGATGCTATTGAAACTGGGATCACAATGATTCATCAAGAACTTTCAAATGTTCCAGAAAGAACAATTGCCCAAAATATTTGGCTTGGAAGAGAGCCTTTTATTAAAGGCACTAGGATTATTGATGACAAAAAAATGTCAGAAGATACTTATCTATTAATGCAAGGTCTTGGTATGGAGATAAACCCAGATGCTCCAATGAAGTCACTTTCTATTTCAATGCAACAAGGTTGTGAAATAGCAAAGGCCGTGTCACATTCAGCTGCAGTAGTTGTTATGGATGAACCAACTTCATCGCTATCCGATAAAGAAGTAGATCAGCTTTTCAAAATAATTAATAATCTACGAGAAACCGGAGTTGCGGTTATTTACATATCACACCGTATGAATGAAATATTTCAAATATCTGATGATATTTCTGTTATGCGTGATGGAACCCATGTAGGAACATATGCAGCAGCAGACCTTGATGAAGATAAGCTAATAAACTTAATGATTGGTCGAACTACTACGCAACGCTTCCCGACAGTGGAATCTATTCCAGGTGATGTTGTTATGGAAATAAAAAACTTATCATCAATGGATCCTCAGTCTTTTTATGATATTAGTATCAACGTAAAAAAAGGTGAAATTCTTGGAATAGGTGGTCTAGTTGGAGCTCAACGTTCTGAGTTAGTTGAGTCAATATTTGGCCTTCGCAGAACTATATCTGGTGGAATTATAATTAATGGAAAAGAAGTTTCTATTAAATCTGCTCGTGACGCAATAAATAATGGTATTGGGTTAATAACCGAAGATAGGCGCGGAACAGGAATTTTCCCATTGTTATCTATTACCGAAAATACTTTTATGGCGTCTTTAAAAGATTATCTTTCAAAAATAGGGCTTATTCGACATAAAGCAGTAGCCATAAAATCAGTTGAACTTAATAAATTACTAAAAACAAAAACACCTACGATGGAAACAAAAATTCAAAACCTATCTGGTGGTAACCAGCAAAAAGTTTTGATTAGTAGATGGCTTATGACGCTTCCTGATATTCTTATAATGGACGAACCAACTCGAGGTATAGATGTTGGTGCAAAGTATGAAATTTACACCATTATGGCAGATTTAGTAAAACAAGGTAAATCGATAATCATGGTATCATCAGAAATGCCTGAGCTTTTGGGAATGTCACATCGTGTTGCTGTTCTATGTAATGGAAAGCTAACCGGTATATTGGATCAAAAAGATGCAACACAAGAAGCTGTTATGCGACTCGCAACACAGTTTTCATAAATAAAGGAAACACAAAGGATTTTATTATGGAAAAAGCTAAAATAGCAAGCATAGGCTCTTCGCCTAAAGAAATTTTGAATAAGTACACAAACTATATTACATTTGTAGTATTATTCATCGTATTGGGAATTTTAACTCGTGGTGGGTCAATGGAACTTGTTTCTATTCAAAACCTTCTTATTGCAGAAGCAATCCGTTCTTTTGCAGCCTTGGGTGTAGGATTAATAATTATTACTCGAGGTATAGACCTTTCAATAGGATATGCTGTATGTTTAACTACGAGTGTTGCAGCCTCACTTGCTCAAAGCCCTGAATATGCACAAGCAATGTATATGAATCCAGAATATGTTGCACTTGTGGAGCAAGGCCTTCCAATTCCTGAAGGAATGAATGCTGCAAGACAATTCCCACTCTTTTTACCTGCGCTTGCAGCTGTACTTGTAGGAACATTGTTTGGCGCTTTTAATGGTGTTTTAGTTGCATATGCAAAACTTCCACCATTTATTGCTACCCTTGGTACACTTTCTATTGCGCGTGGAGCACAGCTAATTTATACACAAGCAAAAGTTGTTGGTAGTGTAAAAGATGAGTTTAAGGCTATTGCTCAAGGCTATGTTGGACCTATTCCAAACTTAGCAATTTTTGTTGCTGTAGCTGCAATAATTGTTTATATAATTTTACGACATACACGCCTTGGATCAAACCTTTATGCAGTAGGTGGAAATCCTCAAGCTGCTCGTGTTGTAGGTATCAATGTAGAACATACATTAGTGTTTGTATATAGTTTTGCAGGATTTCTCTATGGTATAGCAGGTACTTTAATGTGCTCACGACTCGGTCTAGCAAATTCTTTAACTGGTAATGGTATGGAGCTTGACGCGATTGCAGCAGTTACTGTTGGTGGTGTTTCACAAACAGGTGGTGTTGGTACTGTAGGTGGTATGGTTGTTGGTGTTTTAATTTTAGGTCTCATTAACTATGGTATGACTTATATGGGAATTGACTCTTATTACCAACTATTAATGAAAGGTGGAATTATTATTCTTGCAGTTTTCTTTGATATGAGAAAACACGCAAAAAGAGCATAATATTTTTGGGGCTGTCACGATCAAAGGGGCAGTCTAGATTCAGTAGGGTATAAAAGTGGTAACGATAAAAGATGTTGCGCAAGATGCAGGTGTGTCGACCGCAACAGTTTCGAGAGTTTTAAATGATGACGAAAAAGTGCTAGATTCTACACGTGAGCTAGTAAATGCATCAGTGGAGAAACTTGGTTACAGAGTATACCCTGCTGCTCGAAATTTAAAGAAACGCAAAAGTCACTCGATAGGCGTTATTGTACCAGAACTTTCAAACTATTTTTTTATGCAACTACTCGAGTATTTTGAACTGACATTAAGAGAAAATGGATATTCAATGGTTTTATGCTCATCAAATGACTCTGTTGAAGAAGAAATAAAAATGCTTAACTATTTACAAGGTCAATTTGTTGAAGGGATTATAGTTATACCCGTTAGCTTAGAGCGAAAACATTTTGATAATGTTGTAACAAGCATTCCATTTGTTTTTGTTGATAGAAGTTTTCATAATATTCATGCGGATAGTGTTCTTGTTGATAACATAGATGGAACATTTGATGTTATTGATGCTCTATTATTTGATGGCTATAAAAATATAGCTTTTCTTGGTGGAGATAAAAATGCAATGACAAGCTCTGAGCGTTTTCAAGGATATAAAAAAGCTTTGAATAAAGCTAAAATTGCAATTAATGATGACAATGTATTAATGACTGGGACATCAATGGAGTCTGGTTATGAAGCAATGGATCGTATATTAAAGAGATCCCAGTTTAATAATAATACTAAGCTAGGTGGGTATGAACGGCCTGATGCTTTTTTTTGTGTTAATCTTATGGTATTGCATGGAGCAACAAAAAGGGTAATGGAAGAAAGTCAAAAAGTTCAACGCTCTATTGTGGGTGCAGCATTTGATGAAATATTTTACTCAAACTTATTTTCATGGTGTAAATATTTTGTATCGCAACCTATTCAAGACATGGCAGTAAAAACTGTTTCATTGCTACTAGAGCGTATTCAAAATACATCAAATTCTGATTTTGAAGAAATACGTTTTAAAACAAAGTTACTTTGTTACGATGATTTACTTTGGAAACATGCGTAATTTTTTTACGCAATAAATAAAATAATTATTCTAATTTGGAGGAATAAATGGCACAATCAAGATTAATTGGAGATTACCCAGTAATTGGTATTCGCCCAACAATTGATGCACGGCAAGGAGTATTACGAGTAAGAGACTCTCTTGAAGAACAAACAATGAATATGGCTAAAGAAGCTGCAAAATTAATTGAAGAAAACATTCGTTATTCAAACGGTGAAAAAGTAAAAGTTATTATTGCAGATTCAACTATCG
>CAYJHL010000120.1:0-5933 GCA_964369585.1 uncultured Treponemataceae bacterium
AATTGGTATGAAGCTGAAGAGTTAAATGAACACGATGTCATAGTTTATGGTGAAGTACAGTTAAAAAAAATATTACCAAACTCGCAGACACTTAATTCTCGTTTTAGAATTTCCGCAATATGCCACTACGAACAAGACAATTTCATTATTAGGCATATGCATTTTTCCCTCCCTATAACATCAGCGACTGCATCAAATGATAAAAAAATAGCCTCTATTCGAGAACACCGTAGCCAACTTGCTGATAAGGTTCAAGAACTTCTTGATTTAACAAATGGAATAAGAGGTGGAGTGGAAATATGTCAGCTTGATAAAGGCTATACTATTCAATATCTAAGTAATGGTTTTACTGACCTCTTAAATTATACCGAAAGCGAATTAAAAAAGCTCATTGGTTCGCCTCACCGAACACTTATTTATGAAACTGATGCTGAATATGATAATATCGTTCAAAGTATAAATAATCAGCTACTACATGCTACAACCTATTCGGTCGAATATAGAATGATACAAAAAGGTGGAAACTATATTTGGGTACTAGAGAATGGTCGCATTCTTGAAGAAAATGGTGAAAAACGATTACAATGTTTAATTGTAGATATTCATAATCAAAAAATGCTTGAACACGAATTACAACGTAGTAAGCTTTGCTATGAGCTTGCAGTAAAGGCTACAAAGGTACAAATGTTTGAGTTTGATATTGAAACACAAGATATACATATGTTTGTTGGAGATGCACAGAAATTTGGAATTCCTAAGGTCTTAAAAAATGCAGGTGAAGATATTGTACATCAAAACCTTCTTAGCCCTGCATGTGTAGATGCTTTTCAAGAAACTTTTAAAAAAGTTACTAATGGAAGTGATGGAGCAGAATGCGATATAGCATTTAAAACTACTGATGATACTTTTATTAATTATCACCTAAGTATGACTACTGGTTTTTCAGATTCGGGGAAACCTCTATTTGCAATTGGTGTTATTAAAGATATTCAAGAGATTGTAGATCTTCAACTAGAAAATAAACTTTCAAAAACCCTATTAGAAAATAGAAAGCTTGGTACTTTTGAAGTAAATGTTACACAAGATTTAGTAACAAATAATACAATATATCAAGATAAAATGCTTGCAGCATCTCCTACTTATTGTTATACAGACTTATTAAAGATTTTTGTGGAAAAACGTATTTATGCCTCAGATAGAGAGTTATATATTAAAGAAATGTGTATTGATACCTTACGCGCTATAGAAGATTATGAGTCTACTTTTATTTCACTGCAATACAGAAGACGTGAAAGCGAAGATACTGATTATAGGTGGTGGAGTGTTAGTGGTAGGTTGTATAAAGATAGTCACACAGGTTATATAAAGGCTTTTTTCTATGAAGAGGACATTCATGATCAAAAAGAGCAAGAAATGACATTAAAGTTCGATGCCGAACATGATAAAATGACTGGCTATTATAATAAGCAAGCAACAGAGAAATATATACGAGATTTCTTAAAAAACTCAGTTAACCGCACTGCTGAGCACGCTTTATTTGTAATTGATCTTGATCATTTTAAAGATATTAATGATACTTTTGGTCACGTGTATGGAGACAGTGTGCTAATAGAAGAAGCACAGGCTATTCAAGAAGAAGTCAGAAACTCTGATATTATTGGAAGGATTGGTGGAGATGAGTGTTGTATCCTTATAAAAAATATTGTAGACATTGTGGAAATAAAACAAAAAGCACAACTAATATGTAATAAATTAAAAAAAACATACACACAAAACAATCAGTCAGTTACGGTATCAGCTAGTATTGGCATTGCCCTAGCATCTAGCTGTGATTATGATTATGATAAACTCTTTGCAAAGGCTGATGAAGCATTGTATAAATCTAAAGATTTCGGCAGAAATCGATATACTCTTCTCTAATTTTTATATATTATTTACATTAGCTTAACAAAACATACTGAATAATCATAATTCTTGTATTGACAGCTCAAATAAAGAATGGTACCATTATATTATATAAAAACTCTAGGAGAAAAAAATGAAAAAAATCTGTTTATTGGTTTTAATTGCAATGTTTGCAAGCCTCGTTTTTGCTGGTGGTGGAAGCGATAAGGCAGACATGGGTAACCTTGTTATCTATGGAACTGCTGAAGAAGAATACGTAGCTGCAATTGCTGCAAAATTCGAAGAACAAACTGGTATTAAAACATCTTATCAACGCCTTTCTGGTGGTGAAGTTTTAACAAAAATTGAAGAAGAAAATGGAAACCCATCTGCAGATGTATGGTTTGGTGGAACAACTGATCCTTACAATGAAGCTGCAAATAAAGGTCTTCTACTAGCTTATGATGCTGAAAATGCTAAAAATCTTCTAGGACCTGAATACCAACACCCTGAAGGATACTGGTATGGTATCTATCGTGGCGTAATGGGATTCTTCTGGAATAAAGAAGAATTAGAAAGAGCTGGTGTAGAACCTCCAAAAGATTGGGATGATCTTTTAGATCCAAAATATAAAGGAATGGTTTCTTTTGCAAATGCAAATACTTCAGGAACAGGTATGCTTGTTATTAATACAAACGTACAAATGCGCGGTGAAGATGCAGCAATGGAATATTTTAGAGAATTAGATAAAAACATTGTGCAATACACAAAAAGCGGTTCAGGACCTTCTAAAATGGTTCCTATCGGTGAAATTGTAATTGGTATTGGTTTCTTACATGACGCTGTATACCAAATTGTAGACAATGGATATGATAATATTGGTATGGCTGCTCCTAGCTCTGGTACAGCATACGAAATTGGTGCAACAGCTATTTTCAAAGGTGCAAAAAACGAAGAAAATGCAAAAAAATTCATTGAATTTGCTCTTTCACCAGAAGCTATGAATCTTGCTCAAGAAAATGGTTCATACCAATTCTTAGTTATTGACAATGCAAATCCAGTTCAAGCAGCTGTAGATGCTGGTCTCGATAAAATTGAAACTATTGATTACGACTTTGCAGATGCAGCAGCTAATGGTCCTGCCTATAGAGCACGTTTCTTTGAAACAATTGCAAATGACGGCAGAGTAAAAACTCAGTAACTTTTTGCACGTAAGTGTTTAATAAAGTGGGAATGTTTCTATTCCCACTTTACTTTTACAAACAATTTAAGGATACTCTATGTCGTTATCACAAGCTAGAATGCTTGATAGAAAAAAATTTTTTTCTGATCCAATCCTTGTTACAACAGTAATAGGGATATTTTTGTTTTTGCTATTGTTTATAGCATATCCGTTATCTATACTATTAGTAGATAGTGCATTTGTTGATGGAAAATTTACTACATCTGTGTTTATAAGTATTTTTAATATGCCACAATTTAGACAGGCTATTTCAAATACACTTGTTTTAGGATTAATCACAGGTATTGGGGCAACTGCAATTGGTTTTTTATTTGCATATCTAGATGCTTATATTTCAATTAGAAGTAAATTTATTAGAAAACTATTTAGTGCCGTTTCAATTTTACCTGTAGTTTCCCCACCTTTTGTATTATCCCTATCTGCAATTTTTTTGTTCGGTAGAACAGGTTTTATTACGCGGAGAATTTTTGATTTAAATACTACAGCGCTTTATGGCTTAACAGGTATTGCCATGGTACAGATATTAACATTCTTTCCGGTGTGTTACTTGATGCTTAAAGGGCTTTTAAAAAATATTGACCCATCATTAGAAGAAGCCGCACGTAATATGGGAGCAAGCCGATTTAAAGTATTTCAAACAGTTACGTTACCATTGTTATTGCCAGGACTAGGTAATGCCTTTTTAGTAACATTTATAGAATCTGTTGCTGACTTTGCAAATCCGATGCTTATAGGTGGAAACTTTGATACTTTAGCTACATCAATTTATTTGCAATTAACGGGGGCTTACGACAAAGCAGGTGCTACTGCTATGGCAGTTGTATTGTTATCTATTTCAATGGGATTGTTTATACTAGAGAAGTATTGGCTTGAGAGAAAATCTGTTGCGACTTTAACTGGGAAAGCTTCGAGAGAAAGAGAATTAATGACTGATAAAAGTGTAAAAACTCCACTTCTTATTGCATGTACCGTTATAGCATGTTTTGTTGTAATGATGTACGCGGTGGTTCCGCTTGGTTCATTATTTAAGCTTTGGGGCAGGGATTATTCATTATCATTAAAATGGTATGAATATGTATTTAAAAATAATGGCTATAGAGTTTTCACTGATTCAATAGCCTTATCGCTTATTGCTTCACCTATTACGGCCTTGTTCTCAATGATAATTGCATACCTTGTAGTAAAACGAACTTTTAAGTTTAAAGGGCTTATGGAATTTGTAGCTATGCTTGCAATGGCAGTTCCAGGAACTGTATTGGGTGTTGGATTTATTAGAGGTTATTCTACGGGTCTTTTTCATACCGGTCTCTTACAAGGCATATATGGTACAGGAGCCATCTTAATCATTGTTTTCATAGTACGGTCTTTACCAGTAGGTACTAGAAGTGGAATTGCAGCTTTGAGACAAATTGATAAATCTATAGAGGAATCAGCCTATGACATGGGTGCATCTAGTGGAAGAGTTTTTACCACAGTAACATTGCCTCTTATTAAAGATTCATTCTTTTCAGGACTAGTTACAACCTTTGTGCGCTCTATTACGGCTATTTCTGCTGTAATACTTTTGGTAACACCTCAATACCTTCTAATCACAGTAAGAATAAATGAGCATGCAGAAAAGGGTGGGTATGGTGTTGCTTGTGCGTACGCAACAATACTTATTATTATAACGTACACTGCTATTACTCTCATGCAAAAAGTTATTGACAAATATGGGTCAAATAAATACATAAGCGAGGATAAATAAAATGAGTAAACAATCAAAAGGCGTATCATTAAAAAACGTATCAAAAATATACCAAGATCCGAAAACTAAAAAGGAGTTTTTTGCTGTAGATAATGTTTCATTAGAAATAGCTGCTGGAAGCTTTGTTACACTTTTAGGACCTTCTGGATGTGGTAAAACTACAACACTCAGAATGATTGCGGGCTTTGAAACTCCAAACAATGGAGATATATTTTTAGGTGATGAGGCTATAAATCACCTTCCACCTAATATGCGAGACACAGCAATGGTATTTCAAAGTTATGCATTGCTACCACATTATAATGTATTTGATAATGTGGCATATGGCTTAAAAATAAGAAAGGTCTCTAAGGAAGAAATTAAAGAGAAAGTTCTCAAAATGCTTGATTTAGTAGAACTAACAGATTTGGAAGAACGAATGACAAATCAACTCTCTGGAGGACAACAACAACGTGTAGCTCTAGCAAGAGCACTTGTTTTAGAGCCGGGCGTTCTTTTGTTTGATGAGCCACTTTCAAACTTGGATGCAAAGCTACGTGTTGCAATGCGTACAGAAATTAGAAAAATCCAAAAAAAAGTTGGCATTACAGCTGTATATGTAACACATGATCAAGCAGAAGCGATGAGTATTGCCGACCAAATAGTTGTTATGAATAAGGGTGTGATAGCTCAAATGGGTACTCCAAGGGAAATATACTTTGAGCCAAAAGATGAGTTTGTTGCAGACTTTATTGGAGAAGCTAACTTTTTGGATGGAAGTATTGAAGATATTTCTAATAATATAGCAACAGTTGATCTTTATGGAAAAAAACTTAGTGTTAATACAAGTACTGATTTTAAAAAGGGTGATGATTGTCATATCGTGCTTCGCCCAGAGTCTATTTCACTTGCTGACAAAGGTGTACTTGAATGCAAGGTAGAAATTTCTACATTTATGGGAGCATATCAGTATTATCAAGTTCGAGTTGAAGGTAAAGTGTTCACAATCACAGAATATAATCCAAAGGAAAAGAAAATATTTAATGAAGGCGATTCAGCCTTTATGGTATTTGAAAACTC
>CAYJHL010000121.1:0-5871 GCA_964369585.1 uncultured Treponemataceae bacterium
TATTACATAAAAAATCTTGCAACAAAAATTACAAACAATATCCAAGATACTACTGAGACAGTTTTTGCTTTACCCGTTACAACTTTTAAGATAACGTAAGTAATTAATCCCCATACTATACCTTCTGCAATTGAATATGCGAAAGGCATTACTATAATACACATAAAAGCAGGTATACCTTCTGTTGGATCATTAAAGTCAATTTTTGTTACTACACCTAGCATAAAGAATCCAACCATGATTAAAGCTGGAGCTGTTGCTGCCCCTGGTACCAATAAGAATAATGGACTTAAAAAGAGTGCTAAAAAGAATAACACAGCTGTAGACACAGATGCTAAACCTGTTCGTCCGCCTGCTGTAACACCAGCTGTACTTTCTACGTAACTTGTTACTGTTGATGTACCGAGAGCTGCCCCTACAGTTGTACCGATAGCATCTGAAAGAAGAGCTTGTTTTACGCGTGGAATTTTTCCTTTTGCATCAGTAAGACCAGCACGAGTTGTAACACCAACAAGAGTTCCAACTGTGTCAAAAATATCTACAAAGAAGAATGTGAAGAAAATTGTGAAGAACTTTAATGTAGCTACACCACCCCATTCAAATTCCATGAAAATAGGTGCTGCCGGTGTTGAGAAAGGAGAAAATCCTTCTGGAACCTGTGTAACTCCAAAAGGAATACCTACTACAGTCGTAATAAGGATTCCGAGCAAAATTGCTCCTGGAATTTTTAATACATATAGAATTGCAGTTATAATGAGTCCAATTACTGCTACAAGAGGAGCGCCTGAGAGGCTTGTAAAAGCAACTGTTGTGCCAGCATCTGTAACTACCAATCCTGCATTAGCAAGACCAATGAGCGTAATAAATAAACCAATACCAACTGCAACAGCTTTTTTTAAACTATCTGGAATAGCATCAATAATTGCTTCACGAACATTTAAGAATGAGAGAAGAATAAATACAAGCCCTTCAAGGAATACTGCTGTAAGTGCTAGTTGGTACGATTCGCCCATACCCAAAACAACGGTAAATGTGAAGAATGCATTTAATCCCATACCAGGAGCTAAAGCAACAGGTAAGTTAGCAGCAAATGCCATAATCAATGTTGCAATTGCAGCAGACAAAGCAGTAGCAGTAAATACACCACCTGCATCCATTCCAGCAAGAGATAACATACCGGGGTTAACAGCAAGAATGTAAGCCATTGCAAGAAACGTAGTAGCACCAGCTAAAATTTCTTGTTTAGTTGTTGTGCCACGTTCTTGAAGTTTAAAGAGTTTTTCCATACTTCCTCCAAAAAAAATTAATGTATCTTAATTTTATCACAGCATTTAGGAGGGCGCAAGAGTTTTTTAATACATTTTTTGACAAAGCTTTATTATAACATAGCTAATAGGGGGAAAACCCTGACAATAGCTCTTCATATTTTTCAGGAGACCTATAATGGAGTAAAACGGTTGCAACTCTGTCTCCCTTTCGACTTAATAGTATCGTTTGATAAACCGTTGTCCCCTCTATGTTTATTGTTGCAGTTAAGTCTAAATAGTACGAGTTTCCAAGAAGCCTTGTGGTATACTCATTAAAAACAACATCTCGCCCATGAGTAGTCGTTAATTCCATATGGAGAATTTCAACGTATTGCTCTACTGTTAAATTATCTGCAAAGATTTTTTCACTTAAAATTTCAAGACTTGTTAAACCATCGCCTGTCTTCGTCATAACTTCATAAGCTATTTGCATTTTTGTATAGTCTTCTAGTTCAGCATTAGGACCATCGAAATTCATTGATTGAATTGCATTAATTTCCTTAAGATTTTTTTCAGATGTTACAATGAGACCCTTCGTTGGGCGGTATCGAAAGCCATACCATTCGCTTGCAAATTCACTGCCAGCCCACCTTCCTTGAGAATAAGGGATATCTTGATCTATAAGTAAAAAAGACTCTTCTAATGTTATTTCATCAGCGATATTTTCATTGTTATCCTTAGTCGTTTCGCATGAAGTGATTAGAATAGATAGTAATAATATTAGCCACAATGCCTTTTTCATATCCAACCTCAAAAATTAATGTACATAGTAAACCTATATAAATTATCAATCATGATATATAGTTTGTCAAGTGTTATAAAACAAGAATCCCAAAGATAGCCCCAAGGACAATATATAAAATAATTGGAAGCTTCGTTCTTTGCAAGAGAACAAGCATAACAGCGCAAGCAAGCACACTTGGAATATGTACCATTGAGAAGAATGTCTCATTATCGTTCTTTGGCAGAGAGGTAACAGAAATCAATAATACATTACAGGCAGCAACCCATATTAAACCTGTTGCAGTAGGGCGCAAAACAGAAAAACAACTCTTTACAATAGGCTTTTCTTGTATTGCACCTATATAGCGTGCAATAATGATGATTATTATAATGGAAGGAGCAACGGTACCAGCCGTAGTTAGTATACCTCCCCATAGTCCATGCATTTCATAACCAAGGTAGGTTGCCATGTTAATACCTATAGGCCCAGGCGTAGATTCAGAAATGGCAAGCATGTTATAAAAAAGCTCTGCATCAACTAAGCCGCTGCCAACTAATTCTTGATACATAAGAGTTATTGCAACTTGACCTCCGCCAACAGTGAAAAGACCAATATAAAAGAACAACGAAAATAATTCAAATAAACTCATTTCGCATCCTCCTTTTTTTCAGTATCTTTTTTATGCATACTATGAGAAAAGTGTATTATAAACCCCAGTGCAATAGCACCAAGAATGATCCACATTGTTTGGACATCAAACACAATAACTAGTATAAAGGATGAAATAGCAACTAAAATTTGAAATAATTTTTTAAGAGAGTTTTTTGCAAAAGTGATTGATACTTTAATAAGTAAAGCCGTAACAGCGATGTTTATACCCTTGAAAGCTTTTTGCACCACTTCCATATCAGCAAAATTTGACATAAAAGCAGCAATAAGTGTAATAATAATTATTGAAGGTGTAACCATACCAAGAGTACCAAAAATACCACCCATAATCCCGTGTCGTTTATATCCCACAAAGGTTGCAACATTTACAGCAATAATCCCTGGTGTAGATTGACCAATGGCAAAGTAGTCTAATAGCTCTTCCCTATTTGTCCATTTTCGCTTTATAGAAAGCTCTGATTCCAGCATGGGAAGCATAGCATACCCTCCACCAAAAGTTACAGAGCCAATCTTAAAGAAAGCCCAAAACACCCCAAAAAGTCCTTTCAAAAAATATTTTAAATCATCAATAAGAGTTTCTTTCATAAGCGAAGTATATCATTTTTTTTCTTTTTAGAAAAGAAGGATATAAAAAAGGTGGTATCAAAATAGATTTTAATACCACCTTTACTTTTCCACTTTTATATTCTCTTACTTTTTCACCTGCAAAGCGCGCATTGAATTAAGAACAGCCAGGAGTGCAACCCCAGTATCTGCAAAAATAGCCATCCACATATTAGCAAACCCCATAGCTCCTAAAAGCATAACAATCCCCTTAATTCCTAGAGCTAGAATAATGTTTTGCATTACAATAGACAGAGTTCTTCTTGCAATTTTTACTGCTAGTGTTAGTTTTGCTGGGTTATCATCCATAAGAACAATATCACTTGCTTCAATTGCGGCATCGCTTCCAAGGGCTCCCATTGCAATTCCAATATCGGCAAGGGCTAATACTGGCGCATCATTGATTCCATCTCCAACAAAGGAGAGTGTTCCTCTTTTTTTGCCTTGTTTTTTTAATTCTTCTAACATTGCTTCAACGTGAGTAACCTTGTCGTGTGGTAAGAGTTCTGCATATACATGGTCAATTCCTAGTTCTTTTCCTATATGTGAGCCTGTTTCCTTTGAGTCTCCCGTGAGCATAGTAACATCTTTTACCCCAAGTTTTTTTAAGCCTTCAAGCGCATGTTTTGATTCTGGCTTTGCTTCATCAGCTATAACAATGTGACCTGCGTATTGGCCATCAATAGCAACATGGATAATTGTTCCAAATTCACTGCATGCATCCCACGTTACGCCGAGGCTATCCATAAAACGAGTATTTCCAACGGCAACTTTTTTTCCATCTACTTGCGCAATCACTCCATTGCCTGCTTTTTCTTCTACGTCTTTTACTCGGTTTTCAAATTTAGTATCTAATACATTTGAGCGTGTTTTTTCAAAGTACTCATTTTTAATAGAAAGACTTATCGGATGATTTGAGTAACGTTCCGCTAAGGCTGTCATTTCCAAAAGCTCTGTTTCTTTTGCATCATCAGCCGTACCACATGAATGAGGAAAAACATGTACCCCAACAACAGTAAAAATACCACGTGTAAGTGTCCCCGTTTTATCAAATACTGCTTTTTCTAAGCGTGAAAGTGCTTCTAAATAGTTCCCGCCTTTTATAAGAATGCCGTGTTTTGAAGAGGCTCCAATTCCTGCAAAAAAACCAAGAGGAACAGAAATAACCAAAGCACAGGGGCATGATATTACCAAAAGAATTAGTGCTCTTTGTATCCACTCCATCCAAACTGCACCTAGTACCAGTGGAGGGAAAACAGCCAAAAGAACAGCCCCAATAACAACAACTGGTGTGTAATATTTTGCAAATCGAGTGATAAAACGTTCAACATGAGCTTTTTTCGCAGAAGCATGTTGCACAAGCTTTAAGATTTTTGACACAGTAGATTCACCGAACGGTTTTGTAACTTTTATCTTAAGTACGCCTGTTTGATTCACACAACCGCTTAAAATTTCATCGCCCTCTTTCACCAAGCGGGGGAAAGCTTCGCCGGTAAGAGCAGAAGTGTCGAGTGAACTTTCGCCTTCAAAAAGTATTCCATCAAGGGGAACTTTTTCACCGGGCATAACAGTAATTATTTGTCCAATTTGCACAGATTGCGGACTAACTCTTACCAAGGTTCCTTCTTTTTCAATATTTGCGTAATCTGGGCGAATGTCCATAAGATCGGTAATTGACCGCCTTGAACGTTTTACGGCCACTTCTTGGAACATCTCACCTATTTGATAAAAAACCATAACCGCAATAGATTCACCATATTCGCCTAAAATAAGAGCACCAATTGTTGCAATACTCATTAAAAAGTTTTCATCAAACACTTGGCCTTTTGAAATATTTTTAATCGAGTGCCATAGAATATCGTATCCAATAATCAAATACGGAATTAAATATAGAAATATAATAGGAAGATCGAAATTGCCTATATGAATGGTTTCAAAACTAAATTCTTCATACGAATGGTCATGAATTAAACCAGCTGCATCATGTCCATAGCGTTGCACTATTTCACCAACAGCAAAGTATGCTATTGCCATAAGCACGAGCTTAATTAAAACGGTAATTGCTTCATGGTATTTTTCAAAAAAAGAGTTTTCATTTTTGAGAACTTTCTTCTTTTGCTTTGTACTACAACAACCGCAAGAATCTTCTTCAATTATAGTTTCGCCAGCGCAACATGAATCGTCCTCATGGTGGTTATGGTTATGATGGTCGTGATCATCATGAAAAAATCCGTCTGAGTCATCATGCCTATGATAAAAAATGTTCATTTTATTTCTCCTATTACTTTTTTCGGTGTTTGCAACGTATGTGAAAACGGCAATTCAATACTGAGTTTGTTACTCTTCTATGTGTTCTATACCTTGGTCAATAATCGACACAACGTGCGAATCTGACAAAGAGTAAATAAGATTTTTGCCTTCTCTCCTATACTTTACAAGCTTACTTTGACGTAAGATTTTTAACTGGTGAGAAACGGCAGATTGTGTCATGTGCAACTTGTCTACAAGATCTCCAACACAAAGCTCAGATTGTCTAAGTTCGTACAGTATGCGAATACGTGTTGTATC
>CAYJHL010000122.1:0-5734 GCA_964369585.1 uncultured Treponemataceae bacterium
AAACTACAACAAAAAGACATCGAAGAATTAAAAGCATACCTTTCAAAAGATGCTGTCGCGAACCTCTTTTTTATATCTAATATAGAGAATTATGGCCTTGAGGGAGATGATGTAGAAGCTTATGCAAATGTCATTGAGGCAGACTGGGATTTTGTGCTTTTACGTTATTTTAGTATTGTACTTATTTACAGTCAAAAGGAAGATTACAACACGAAAGAAGCATCTTCACTAATTAATACCTTTGAAAAACTCGATACCATTGGGGGGAAACACAGTGTTGTAGATAAGCTCAAAAACAACTTCCCTTCTCTCACCTTCAGACCTACAACTCTCTTGCGCTGCACAAAAGAAACACTTGTAAAACATAAACCGACGCCAACAAATAATGCACTTATGTATGAAGAGCTTCCTGTGAATAAAGGAGATAAGCTTGTTGATTTTTATTTTACCATAAAAGAATTTGAAAAAAACTACAAAGGTCAAGAAGAACGCTACAGACAGCGTACAAAAGAAAACTTACAAAAAGACTCTAATGCGTATATTTTTTCTGACAACGGAACCATTGTTGCATCAGCCTTAGCGGGAGCACAGTGCTCAATTGGGTCTATGCTTTTAGGAGTTGCAACAAACCCTACTTATAGAAAGCAAGGGTTAGCAACAATATTAGTAACAAAGGCTTGCAATGACCAATTTGAAAAAGGAAAAGACTTTGTAGCCCTCTTTTTTGACAACCCCGAAGCAGCCTCTTTGTACAAAAAAATTGGCTTTGAAGAAGTCGGCGGATACACCGTTTTACAAAATAATGCGTAAAAATTTTTCAAGAAAATATCCCGTCACCTCGAGCATTGCCGAGAGGTCTCTTTTGAAAAAGAGATTTCTCCACGCATGCATCGAAATGACGTTACAACTCCTACCCAAACAATCCCTTATTCTCAGCAAAGCACTTGTCAAAAATACCTGCGCAGTCAGATGTATTTTTTTGAGTAATAATATCACTTTCTAAATACCCAGCATTAATTCGCTTTATTGCATGGGCAATTTCAAACTCAAAACCATTGATTCGTTCTGTTTCAAAAACTTCTACCGTTCCATCATCTAAGCGTAACGTTGCCTTATCAACGAAAAATGGATTTTCAACGGTTATTTTCCCTTTTGTTCCATAAATTGTACAATAATCATCAATTTCACAAGTAAAAGAACTCATAAAAGTTGCAATAGAATCGGTAAACCTTGCCATAACGCACGTTGTTGCATCTACTTTTTTTGAGAGGTCAGTTTCCATAAACGATTTTATTTCGAGTAATTCTTGCCCTATAAGGAAGGTTGTATTTTGAATTGAGTATACACCAATATCATACAGCGCTCCTCCTGCTAACTTAGGGTTTATTAGCCGATGGTTTGGATCGTCAGGCGCTTTAAATCCAACACGATAATCTGCAAGCTTAACTGTTCCAATTTTTCCAGAAGTAATCCATTCTTTAGCAGTAACCATTGATGGAACAAATCTAGTCCACAATGCTTCCATAACAAAGAGATTTTTCGCTCTTGCTTTTGCAAAGATATCTTCTGCATCTTTTTGAGTAAGAACCATGCATTTTTCGCAAATAACATGTTTGTTATATTCTATACAAAGAAGAAGATTTTCGTAATGAAAATTATGTGTAGTACAAATATACACACAATCGATATCTGCATCTTTTAACATATCTTCATAACTATCATAATATGAAGATATACCTTTTTCTGCTGCAAAAGCTTGAGCTTTTCCAGGAGTTGCAGACGACACAGCCACAATTTCAGCCTCTGGTACAAGTTGACATGCGTCAACAAACTTTTTACCAATAAGCCCTGCTCCAATAAGTCCAAATTTCATTATTTCCCTCACTTATGTACATTGTACACCCTAATGATAATTTAGACAACTTTTTTCTTTATCTTAGACTTTACAATTTTTCTCTCAAATCAAGTCAGCCCCTGGCATTCTTTAATAAAGCAAAAGAATAGGAGCGCGAAAACCGCAGGCGAGCAAAGTGAGGCCTCTAGGTTTGAGACGCCCTATTGCTTTTGCAATTTAGACGCAAACGCTGTACAGGGTCATGAATTGTAGCCTTTATTTTCCAAAGCCTCTTGAAACTTCAAAGGCTTTTTTTGCAGCAGCAATAACGGTACCTCTAAAACCTCTGTCTTCTAGCACATCTAGCGCTTTTATAGTTATACCACCAGGAGAGCAAACTCCGTCTTTTAGAACACCGGGGTGTATTCCTGTTTCTAAAACCATTGCCCCAGCGCCTTTTAACATTTGAGCTGCATACACATATGCTTGCTTTCTGGTCATGCCAAATTGCACACCGGCATCTGCTAAAGCTTCTATAAACATAAATCCGTATGCAACGCCAGAACCACTTAAAGCAGTTACAGCATCAAGCAATGGTTCTGCAACTTGTTCTACTATACCTGCCTTTTTTAATAAAGAACTTAGTTTTTCGATGTTTTCGTTATTTACAGAATCATTTGCGCTTAATCCAATCATACCCTCTCCAACATGGCAAGGGGTATTTGGCATAAGGCGAATAATTGATACTGTTTTTTGTAACCGTGCAGGAACACAGTCATACAAGTCTTGAAGAGATACTCCTGCTGCAACCGAAACAAGAGTTCCAGAATATGAATCTACACTTTCAAATAGATTTTCTATTGCAGTTTTTATTACATAAGGTTTTACAGCTAAAATAATATAGTCACAATTGTTTTTTATTAAATCACTCTCAGTTTTTACCGTAAAAGCATTAATTTCAGAGGCTATTTTTTCTGCCTTTTGAGAGGTTCTATTAAAAAGAATAACATTTCCGTTATCAACAGCCTTTGCAACACCACGAATAAGTGCTCCACCCATTTCGCCGCAGCCAAGTAATCCTACTTTTGTCTTATCCATGTACATTCCCCTATTCAGTAATAAAAAGAGTTCCTGCAGCCTCACCTGAAACAAGTTTCTCTAAGATTTGTTCAGTTGAACCATTTGCTAAAATCATTGAGATTCCATATTCTTGTACTTTTTCTGCAGCTTCTATTTTTGTAACCATTCCACCTGTTCCAAAGTCACTTTTACTATCCATGCTTATTTCTTGCTTTAGTTTTGGAATATTAGTTACAAGTTCAACAAGTTTTGCGTCTTTATGCTCTTTTGGATTTTTATCGTATACACCATCAATATCGCTAAACAAAATAAGCGCATCTGCTCCCCATAAAATAGCTGTAAGAGCGCTTAAGTTATCATTATCCCCGATGCTTATTTCTTCAAATGATACTGAGTCATTTTCATTAATTACGGGTATTACACCTTCATCTACAAGTGTAAATAGCGTATTTCGCATATTGAGCGTTCGTTGTTTATCTGCAAAGTCATCTTTTGTAATTAACAGCTGTCCAATGTGCATGCCATTTTTCATAAAGGAATCAAGCCAGTGCTTCATAAGTTCTACTTGGCCAATAGCACAAAGAGCTTGTCTATAATGAATATCTTTTTTTCGGGTCCAACATTTTAAGGTAGAAAGGCCAGCTACTTGAGCTCCAGAAGAAACAATTACTAAACGCTTACCTTTTGCAATTAGTTTTTCGCATTGACTTGCAAAGCTGTTCATCCATTCAATATTAATAGTTCCATCTTCTTTTGCAAGCGTATTGGAACCAATTTTAATTACAATTTTCCGAGCATTTTCCAGTGTTGTTTGTATTGTCATCGCACTAAACCCTCTGCATCTATAATGTATTTACTAGTTGTGAGTGCTATTAAACTCATAGGACCTCTTGCGTGCAGTTTTTGAGTACTTATTCCGAGCTCAGCTCCAAAACCAAACTCACCACCATCTGTAAAACGAGTTGAAGCATTTACATACACACATGCTGAATCTACATTTTGTTGGAAGTAACGAGACGCATAAAGATTATTTGTTACAATTGCATCTGAGTGCTTTGTATTGTGCTCATTGATGTGATCAACCGCCTGTTCCAATGAATCTACTATTTTAATAGCGACAATGTAATCTAAAAACTCTGTCACAAAATCTTCATCACGAGCCATATTCAAAGTTGCTGTATTGCTACAAGCTTCTAAAATTTTATATGCTCTTTCGCATGCTCTAATTTCACAGCGACCATCTAAGCGTAATAATAATTGGGGTAAAAATATTTCTGCACACGATGAATGCACAAGTATACTTTCAAGTGAATTACAAGCACCTGGGCGCTGCATTTTACCATTTTCAGCAATATTTACAGCCGTATCTATTGTTGCATCCTTATCTACGTAAAGATGACAAATGCCGCTACCTGTTTCTATTACAGGAATTCGTGCATTTTCAACTACCATTTTGATTAATTCTGCGCCTCCACGTGGAAGCACAACATCTATAAGTCCACGCGCATTAAGTATTTGGCTAACTTCTGCTCTATCGCCTTCAGTTAAAAATAAAGCATCTGCATAGGTCGTATTAATAGAAGAAAGGCCCTCTTTAATTGCAAGCACTATTGACTTGTTAGATTCTATTGCACTTGAACTACCTCGTAAAAGAATAGCATTTCCACTTTTCCAAGCTAGTGCAAAAGCATCAACTGTAACATTAGGGCGAGATTCGTAAATAATTGAGGCAACCCCAACAGGAACTCGAATTTGTTTAATATTGAGACCTTTTTCTGTTTTCCATCCACTTGTAATTTCACCAACAGGATCAGTTTGAGAAATTATTATTTTAATACTTTCATTGATTTCGTCCATACGGCTATTATGTAACAACAACCGGTCAACAAGACTTTCTTTCATACCCTTTTGACGAGCACGTTCTACATCTTTTGTATTTGCATCGAGAATATTTTTTCTATGTGAATTAAGAGATGCGATTACAGCTTCAAGAGCACTATTTTTTTCCAAAGCGCTCAGGTTTGCCAATAAGCGTGAAGATTTGCGCAAAGACTTAAAAATTGATTCATTAATCACAGGAACCTCATTATTATTGAAAAGTTGCAGGCAGGAAAATAAGTGCGGTTATCAATAATTTGCTAAAAATAGCATCCCTAAAATAATGTACAATCTTCCTACTTTTATATCTTTTGGCGCAGCTGCACCAACACTTTTTAAGAACCACCAAAAAACCCCGAAACCGGGATCAATTCGAAGCGCGTACTCTGAAAAGTCCTCTTTTGTAGATAGAGAACCAAACATTAAAAAAACAGACTCATTTAAAAGTTCGATAAAATTTTCGTATACTTTTACATATTCTTTATCATTTACTAGGGCACAAACTTCATCTAATTTATAAAGTACTTGATCTTTTAAAACTTCGTCTGCCTTTTCTACCCATGTTTTTTGAATTAACAACGTTAGGTTATTGTGAAAACTATTTACTAAGGTTTTTTCAACATCGGGGTGTGTTCCCTCGGCTAAATTTTCAAAAATTTCTTGAGCCCCAAATACTTCTGCTATAATTTTTCCACCTCGAATAACATGAGCCTTTTTAGGATTCACTACAACATCTTCCATTGCATGAACAACCTCAGCTGAAACACATTGTTCGAGTAAACTTTCTGAAAATAAAGATACTTTCTTCATAGTCTATAGGTTACACGTTTATGCAATTTTTATCAATACCCCCAGAGGGAAACCGAGCGTATTTTTACATATTTAGCTTTCAAGTTTTGCAAGCCATTGTGCAACATGGGCATCGCTCGGCATTCGCCAATC
>CAYJHL010000123.1:0-5709 GCA_964369585.1 uncultured Treponemataceae bacterium
GTGCACAGAGGTTTACAGTGTCGCCAATCATGGTATAGTCAAATCTATTTTTTGACCCCATATTACCAACAACTGCACTACCGGTATTTATACCTATTCGCATTTTTATAGGTTTTCCAACCTTTTTCTCAAGTTCTGTATTTATTTCTTCTAGCTTAATTTGGCATGCAACAGCAGCTTCAATAGCCTTCTTTGCATGATCTTCCTGATTTAACGGAGCATTCCAAAATGCAATAATGGCATCTCCTTCATATTTATCAATTGTTCCACCAGACTCTAAAATAATGTCACTCATTGCAGACAAATATTCATTTAAAAACTCTGTTAAGCTTTCAGGACTCATTGTTTCAGAAATACTTGTAAACCCTTCAATATCAGAAAAGAAAATACTCAAGTCTTTCAATTCTCCGCCAAGTTTAACATTATCAGGATTCTCAATAAGTTTATCGATTACAGCGGGACTTAAATATTGTTTAAAGGTACTACTTATAAAACGCTTTTGTTTATATTCAGTATTATAACTGTGCAATAATGAAACAGTAAATGATAAAAGCAGCGCAAATAGAGGAGCAATATATGGAACATGGAAGCCTTTTACATATCCAAAACCCGCATAGAATGTTAATAGTAACACGCCCAATGGAATACAAATAATCGATGCCTTAAATGACATCTGTTGAATAGCACACGCAAAAATTGATGCAAAGAAAATAAGTAATATCGATGAAGCTAGAGATATTGGTACAATAAAGTCATTTTGCAATAGGTTATCAAGAGCCGTTATATGTACCCCTGCTCCTGGATAACTTGCAGAAATAGGAGTCGAACCAATATCAAAAAGTCCAGGTGCATAAAATGCAAAAAACACATAGCTATCTTGAAAATATTCTGGTCTTAATAATGGTTCGTCTCCATTTTGAATAGCAAAATAGCTTTCAAGAATATCTCGAGCACTATATGGAATATATGAATCAATACTTTTTCTATAATTTAGCAAAATCCCATCATAGGGTGAGCCTGGGATACTTAATCCATTATATCCAATAAAAGATGTGTCAGTATTAAAATCATAATTAATTTCTACTGTATTTTCCTCTCTTGTTGTTACAGATGCTAAAGCTAAACTTGGAACAACGTTATTAGAAAATATCTTAAAAAAACTATACTTTCTAATTACTCCATCATCATCAGTAGTGCTTGAAATATTTCCTACAGAGGATGCGGTTCTTCGTATAGAGGCTATTGGAAATAATGCCTTTGTTTCTATTTCTGTTTCAGCAATTCCATTAGTTCTCATACCATATGAAAAATTGCTTTCTCGCGTGTCTTCTGGCCAAGAGTTTATGTTACCATATTGATTTGAGAAGAAAACCGTTTGCACTACACCACCAAAGTCTTCTGAAGCCTGTGCAAAGTCCTCATCATCTGCCTCACCGTATATAGATGGTTCTGTATACAAAACGTCAAAGGTCACAGAATACGCACCACCTAAGTTAAAAAAACGTACAATATCACCATAGGCACTTCTTGGCCACGGCCAAGCCCAACCAAGCTCACTACTTGCCCAATCCAAGCTATCTTGGTCAAGAACAATTACACTAATTTCTTCTGATGGCTTTGAAAAATTAGCAAATATTCTTACCCTAAAATCATACGATTTATTTTCCAAAAAGGTAAATACATTTGTGAAAACATTAAGTACAATCGCAATAAAAAAAACACCTAATGATATTCCTACAATTTTAATAATTTTTTTATTACATTTCATACGAAACCTATTGAGTGTTCATTATTGAATTAAAACGCTTAGTGCGCACATCAACAATGGATGCACTAGGAAAATCACTTAAAACTTTTTGAACATTTTTTATTCTGTTTTCAGGTTTTGGATGAGTATTAATAAAACCTCGTTTTTGGGTGTTACTTTTTAAATCCAAGAGTTCCAACATGTCTACCATAGCATAAGGAGAATATCCAGCCGTATACAACAGAGATAAAGCTAATGCATCGGCATCATATTCTTGATTTTGAGAATAACCTGTGTTTACGAGCGTTTCAACAACTTCATCTACACCTTCTTCAAAAGCGTCAGATATATTTCTTAGCGTGTCGTTTCCGCTAGCAATGAGCCCTACCTGTGCTGTTTCGCCGATCGCAGTTGTAACTCTACTCGTTTTTATAGCCTTGATACCATGTTGCAATTGAATATGGGCAATTTCATGTGCAATTACTGCTGCAAGGGCATCTTCAGAATCAGCACATTCTAAAAGACCTCGTGTAACTAAGATATGCCCACCAGGCGTTGCAAACGCATTTATTTCATCACTATCTAGTACTTGTACAAAATAGCCCTTATATAAGTTAGGTACAGGCGAGTTTATTACAATTGTTTGACATATTTCATTTAAGTAATATGTAACATCTTCAGCATTACCCAATGTGTATTCAGTAAGAATGCTTGCAGCAACTGAACGACCAATGTAATATTCTTGCTCAGGTTGAATAGTTTCAGCAGCATCTACAATGCTGCTTACAGCATCAAAAGTTGCACCACCTATATCAATCATATCATCGAGAGTCATATTTTCCAAAAAAGTTGTGCATGATGAAAGAAGAACCACTATAGCTAGCAAAATCAAAGATTTTTTCATTTTTCTACCCCGTTTAATTGTCCCTGCAAAATAAAATCTTGTAAGATCTTTTCATCCACATATATTTCTTCTATAGAATCAACTAGTGAAAAATCTATACTTTTTTCTTCTTCATAGTAGTTTTCTACTTCCTGATTAAATCCTTTGCCTGCTAAAGCAAGCTCGTCAGTTGTAGTAGTAACATTTTTATCACGGATTATTATTTTCTTTGATGTTACACTCGTTTTCGATACCCAGCCTCTTATATTTGAACTTACTTCAATTTCACACCAATTACCTTTTTCACTCAAAAGTATAACTTCCTGACCATAATATAACTCAGCAATTTTACGAGAAAAAAAATTTGTGCCTGTCTTTACAAAAACTTGTTCAACAGAGACATATCTAATATCATTGCTACGAGCAAACAACGATACAAACACTAATAACAATATAGCTATTAAACTATATTTTTTCATGGAGCACTCCTTCATACATTTATGTAATTAATTTTCTAACTTAGCTTCCAAAAGCTGTCTTAGCTTAGATGATTCTTCATCACTTAACCCATGTTGAATAGCTTCATTTAATGAATCAAGTGAAAGATCAAAAAGGTTTAAGTTATATAGCGACAAAGCCTTTCTAAAGCACACATGCGCTTGATATCTATTTATTTCTAGAGATTTATCAAAAAACTTTAGTGCTTCTTTTTCGTCATTTAAAACACTACAGACAATTCCGCAATAATAGTATGACCTAAAATTATTTGGATCAAATTTCGAACTAAGTAGAAAATCTGACTTTGCACCTTTATAATTATTTTGAGAAAAATATGCCATTCCCCTATGCTTATGTATAACTGACATAATTATTTTATTCGGCTGTGGTTTTGATTCCAATATCTTAGTATAGATTGCGATAGCTTTGTCTAAATTTCCAATATTGTGTGCTTGCAAAGCATCAAGGACCATGTCATCAATAGTACCTTTAACAAAGGGTGAACTTGAAGTAAATGCATTCTTAGGAGAAAAGTTTTCATTCATAACATTATCTGCATGTATTTTGCCTAAAGACAAAACATCAGCATGTTCATAGAATTCAAAACGTCTTTGATCTAGCTCAGCATTTAACTTATTTTGATAGTCTCTAATTTCTTGAAAAATAATTTCCGCTAAATTTAATGTAGCATTCATTGAATACAATTTTCTTCGTAACGGCAAGTCAAAAGGATTGAATTCTGCCTTGTATATTAATTCGTGTTCAACTTCTGCCCATGCATCTTGCAAAACAGTTCTAATTTGAATTTCGCACACAATATCTTTTGGCAAAGCCTTTTTCAACTCTAAGCTAGTATTTTCGTTAATAATTTCTTGTGGTATTTTTATAAGTATATGTGTAGATTCATATCCAAATTCACTAAAGTTTCTGTCTGCACCCTTTTTTTCTATTTCCACAACAGAATATAAATTAACTAATTGACTCTCAATCAATTCGATATCTTCTAAAAACGGGCAAATAATTCGTAAACCAATTAAATCTGACAGTACCAACAAATCACTTTTTGAGTCTAATAAATTATTTGTTTTTCTGAGTTTTCGGTAGTAACTTGAAAATTCCTTAACCCTCGACTTATATGAAGGCATTGAAATTAATTTTATTTTAGATTTTATATCATTCTCTAGAGCGAGAAGAAGTGCTTCTAGTGTTGGCTTATACGTTTCATGTAATGCGCGAAGCGCCTCTTTTGATTTTAACGATTCTTTATTCTTAATAGCCATGCTCATAGTATAACATGCTTTATTAATTTCTGCAACAAAAAAAAATACCTTCACTGAAAGTGAAGGTATTTCTCTAAGTAAATTACTTACTTATTGAGCAGCTTGATCATTACCAGTTACTGCTGTTGAAAAAGCTTCTTCTCTTGCGAGGTTGTTTTCTTCAATAAAGCGGTTAACTTGTACGTTACCAAATCTTGATACTTCAAGTGCTTGTCTCCTGTCTTCTTGTTCTGTGATAATTCCCCATAGGTCTTCATCTAAGATATCTCTTTCAGTAACTGCAACAGCTCTGTCATAGATAACATCAACTTGTTTGAAGTAACCAATGAAGTTTCCACCTTCGTGTGAACCATCTCTTGTTACCAAAAGACCTTCAAACTTAATAAATGGAAGTCCTCTAGGGTAAACTGGATAAACACGAATTTCGCGGTTTCTAATATCTGTTACGTAGTCTGGGTTATTCCAAATGAGGTTTTTCCAACCATCAAAGTTTAATGTACCCATGTAGTATCTTCTTTCTACACCGTCGTTATCACTTAAAATAACGTATATAGCGTGTGGGTATTGGTTACCTAAAGTTGTTAAAGAAATAGATTTAACTGTTCCAACATTTTCTAATACACCATAACCTACAGCATCATCAGCTTGTTTTCTAAATCGGTATACACCAGGAACTTCAGTTCCAGGTACTTTTTGTCCGTTTTCGTCAATGTCAGCCATTGGTTCAAAAGCAGGAATATCAAAAGCAGGTTGAATGCGTGCATTTGCATTAACTGGTGCAGTTGGGAAAAGAACGCGAACACCCATTACATTTAATCCTTCATAAGGACCTGATACGTTTGGTGCTGGCTTTACAATTGAGTTTCTCATATTTGTAACTGTTTGAGCTGAGTCATTTAAATGAACTTCCCAATCAGGTAATGCGAGAGATGATCTCATCAAAGCTTTTTGTGTTTCATCAAAGTTAATAGCTGAAACGTCTGAAAAATCCATAGCTGTTCTTGAGTTAACAGTTGGATTTCCATCCTCACCAGCAACGATATCTGGCTCGAGGGCTGCAAAGTCTATAAGAGTTGCTTTTTCACCGAAAGTGAAGCTCCCTGCAACTAGAAGTAAGACTAGCATAAAAAATAAATACTTCTTCATTTCAAACTCCTTTTTATTGGTAGTAATAAATTCTTTGATATTCATATGTTTATAGGTTACACGCTATATAACTTTTTGTCAATGCTTTTTTATGTAAATTCAGCATTTTTTGTTAATTTTCTGTAACCAAATTTCCCATTATGAATACTTTAATA
>CAYJHL010000124.1:0-5646 GCA_964369585.1 uncultured Treponemataceae bacterium
GAGATTCAAATCCTAAATACTTAGGTGTAAAAGCATATGGTGGAGAATTTGTAACAGCAGGTTCAATCCTTGTACGTCAACGTGGAACAAAAATCCATCCTGGCGATAACGTAGGACGAGGAAAAGACGATACTTTGTTTGCAACTGAAACAGGTAACGTATTATACCATGAACGCAAGGGTAGAAAACTTGCATCAATTGTAGCCGCAAACTAGTGATCCAATTTGCAGACGAAGCTACAATAGAAGTTCGTTCCGGCAAAGGTGGTAATGGGTGCATAGCGTTTAGGCGCGAAAAATATGTACCCAATGGCGGTCCTGCCGGCGGCGATGGTGGTCGTGGTGGCGATGTCATATTTCGAGTAAAAAGAAACCTCAGAACATTATCTCATTTACGCAAACAACATGTATTTAAAGCCAAAAACGGCGGTGACGGAAGCGGAAGCAATCGTTACGGTGCTGATGGTGAAGATGTTGTTATTTTTTTACCGCCAGGGACACGTGTAGTTGACTCAGAAACTGGTGTGTTTGTGTGTGAATTTACCACTGAAAGTGAAGATGAAGAATTTGTATACCTCAAAGGCGGGAATGGCGGTTGGGGTAACGTTCATTTTAAAAGCTCAGTTACTCAAGCTCCTAGGCGTGCAAATCCAGGTGGAGATGGAGAAGTTAAAAAGCTGCGAATTGAGTTAAGTATTATGGCTGATATTGGCCTAGTAGGTTTTCCTAATGCTGGAAAATCATCCTTGCTTGACTTTTTAACAAACGCACGGCCGAAAATAGCTCCTTATCCATTTACAACAAAAATTCCAAATCTTGGTGTGCTTCATGTTAGTGATGAAGACTCTTTTGTAATAGCAGATATACCTGGAATAATAGAAGGTGCGTCTGATGGAGCAGGTTTAGGAATTCGTTTCTTAAAGCATATATCACGAACACAGGGTTTAGCTTTTTTAATTGACTGCTCTGATGATAATTACCTTGAGGCCTATGAAAAGCTTAGAGAAGAATTATCTTCTTTTTCAAAGCCAATACTTAAAAAGCCTAGTATTATTTTGTGTAACAAGATTGATGTTGAAGGTGCAGCTGTACGAGCTGCAGAGTTGGCAACAAAACACAAAGATATTGTCTGTTTACCGATGTCTGTTCATTCTAAAGAAGGATTAGATAAAGTTAAAGCAGCCTTAATTACACTGGTAGAAGACGGTGTACGTTCGTTAGGCCAAAAAACTGAAACAATTCAAGTTAAGAGTAGTTTCTTACAAGCTCGTTCTGTATATACAGAAGAAGACGATGAAATGGTACAATATCCTGGTAGTGAATAATGAAATTAGCAATACTCGGTGGATCATTTAATCCTGTACATGAGGGACATATTGCATTAGCTCAAACAGCAGTTGACAAGTTTGGTTATGATACTATTATTTTTGTGCCAGCCTTTAATCCACCCCATAAAAATCTTGCAAAAGGTGCTACAGATGAAGATCGTTGTGCTATGCTGTCTTTGGCGATTGCAAGAAATCCATCATTTAAGATTGATACTTGTGAGATTGACAGGGGTGGGGTATCGTATACCATAGATACTGTTTCTTACATTCTAAAAAAATATAAAAATCAAATTGAGGGCAAGGTAGGACTTATTATAGGAGAGGATCTAGTAAACGATTTTCACCTATGGAAAGATGTCGATAAGCTAGTTACAATAACGGATATTTTACTAGCCTTTAGAGGTGGTGTTTCGACTGCCACGTTTAACTTTTCATTTGACTATACATTAATGGAAAATGCTCTCTTGGATGTATCCTCTCAAGATATTCGGAGAAGCATTTCAAGCGGAAAAGACTGGAGACTGCATGTTTCAGAAAGCGTTTTTGAGTATATTACAAAAAAAAACTTATATGCATAAGCACATTGATGATGACATTATTGAAGAAGTTCGCTTGTATACACTTTCATCTTTATCGCCACATCGATTTGATCATTCTGTACGGGTTGCCCAAACTGCAGCGTTATTATGTAAACAATATGGTGAAGATGAAAAACTCGGTTTTTTTGCTGGGCTTAGCCATGATATGTGCAAAGAAATGGATAAAAACCTTTTAATAGATATTGCGCTTGAAGATGGTGATAAGTTATCTGAAACTGAAATAAAAAAGCCATCAATTCTTCACGGAAGAGTTTGTGAAAAAATTTTGCGTAAGCGTTTTCATATTAATGATGTGCGTGTATTAGAAGCAGTTGCGTATCATACATTTGGCAAAAAAAACATGTGTAATATTGCGAAAATTGTCTGTATTGCAGATAAAATTGAGCCTGGAAGGCCTTATATGTCTTCTTCAAAAATGAAAAATTTGTTAAAATTATCATTAGATGAATTATTAGTAAATGTCTTAAAAGAAATTATTTCTGTAAGACGTAAGAAAAAAGACGAAGTGTTTCCTGAAGCGCTTTGGGTGTTGGATAAAAACTTATAACAACTATTGACTTAGTTCAATAGAAACTATACGGAGTGTTCGCTATGGCAAAAAAAATACTATCAGCTGGTAGACATGTAATTTTTATTGTACTTATAGTTCTTATACTTAGTGCGATGTCAATAACCGTTTTTTTTGCATTAAAAACAAATGTTGTAGAAGAAGTATTGAAAAATGATCAAATTATTAAGCTTCTTTTAGTTATTGAAGATGGCGGTGAGGCCATGTCTACAACTATTCTAACTTATTATCCTGGTTCTCAACGTGGAGCACTAATAGATATTGTTGGAAACACAGGCGCTATTTATTCTAGCCTAGGGCGAGTTGACCGAATTGATGCTGTATATAATGAAAAAGGAATAGATGTTTATCGTTCAGAAATAGAAAAACTTGTTGATATGACTATACCTTTTTCAATTGAAATAAGTTTGAATGATTTTTCAGTTTTAGCAGATCTTTTTGGTGGATTACAGGTTGCAGTTCAGTCTCCTATAGATAACATTGTTGATGGTGTTTATTATTTATTGCCTTCTGGTAATATTAATTTAGACGGAGACAAGGTTGTAACCTATATGACATACGAAGATAGTCTAGAAGATACTTTTGATAAACAATATCGTATGCAAAATACTATAGTTTCTTTTTTTAAAGCACTTAATGGGAATGCAAGCAGAGTATTTAATCAAGACAGTTTTAAGTTTTATGAAAGAAGAATGCGTGCAAATATTGGTTCGGACGATTTTTATAACCTTTTAAATACCGTATCAGAAATTGATGCTGAGCGCTTGTTTCCTCAGGTTATTACAGGTTCTGAGCGAGTAGTAGATGGGGAAACATTATTATTTCCCTATAATGATGGTCAACTTATTAAAGACGTATTACGTCAAACAGTTTTAGCATTAATATCTGAAACAACCTTTAGCCGTGTATATGCGCTTGAAATACAAAATGGGACAACAATTCAGGGCTTAGCACGTAATACATCAAGTTTGCTTCGTAGTACGGGATATGATGTTGTAAGTACAATAAATGCACAACGAGATGATCATACAGAAACATACATTATTAATCATATTGGTAATGATGAAGTGGCTCAAGCATTAGGGGATTTTATACGCTGTACAAATATTGTTAGGGAAGAATTAGATACAAGTGTTTCTGATAGTAATAGGCTTGTTGACTATACAATTATTCTTGGAACTGATTTTGATGGTAGGTATGTGCGTTGAAGTTGACATCCCTATCAACTTCAACTATCGAGTTTGTTTGCAACAAACTCGTGTAATGGTAAGTTATAGTGCCGTAGCTCGCCTACGCTCCCTGTTCTAAGTAGTAAAACAGGCGAGTGTAGTGGGGCAATGATGCAAAAATAGGGCTTAGAAGGTTTTTGACAAATGCTCATGTCAATAAAATATAATTACGATAGGAGATAAAATGAAAACAAATGCAGAAAAAGCAAAAGAAATAGCTGAGTTATTAACAGATTACAAAGGACTTGATACAATGGTACTAGATGTATCAAAATTAAATTCATGGACAGATTATTTTGTTCTAACAACTGTTAACAGTAGTTCACACTGGAAGGGACTGTATAGACACGTAAAAGACTACGCAAAAGAAAATGATTTAGAAATACATGTTCCAAATAAAAAAAATCCTTCAGGGGATGATTGGAATTTAATTGATCTAGGTATTATTGTAATTCATCTGCTATCAGCAGATGCAAGGCTGTTTTATGATTTAGAAAAATTATGGCATGGCGGGGAGCGCTTGCTATAGAAATATATAGGTGCACAATAGTTATTAATATTAGAATTAATAACTATTGTGTATTTCTTTTAAGAAAAGTCATCGTACTCGAAGTCGTCATCTTCGTAGTCAAAATCGTCATCATCTTCTTGATCAAAGTCGTCAAGATTACTGAAGTCATCATCTAAAAAGTCATCATCTTCATAATCATTGAAATCGTCATCATCAAAATCATCATCTAATGAACCGGCAAAGATTTTGTTTGCTATTCTTTCCTTGGCAACCATAGAACACTTCCTTGTATAACTTCTTAATATATTTAAAGCATAATCGTATATGCGATTTGTGTCAACTGTTTTTTTTTAAAATTGTGTTTTTTTGTAAAAAAAACTCTAAAACCCTTTGACAAAAGTTTTATTTTTTGTATAATATATTCATGCTTAAGGATGTGGTTATTAAATCGCCTGCAAAGTTGAACTTACATTTGGAAGTTCATAAAAAAAGGAGTGATGGATATCACGAACTCGAAAGCATATTTCAAGCGATTGATTTTTTTGATGAGCTGTTGATACGGAAAACTTCTACAAAATGTAGATGTACTGTTGAGTCCTCTCAAATTACATTACCGGTTGAAAACACACTGACTGTGGCGTATAACGCTTTTTGTATGCATACTGGTATAACAAGTGGGATACACGTTAAGCTTGAAAAACAGATTTTTTCTGGAGCAGGGCTTGGTGGTGGATCTTCAAATGGCGCAGCATTAATTCAAGGATTAGATAGTTTATTTGAAACGAACTTAAGTCTTGAAGATAAGTTGGTGCTAGCACTAAAGGTTGGAAGTGATGTTCCATTCTTTTTGTATGGTGGAGCTGCTGTAGTTACTGGTCGGGGTGAGAATGTTCGAAGTATAGAATCACGTAATGATTTGTATTTTGTGATAATTATGCCGAATGTTCATAGTTCAACAAAGGAAGCGTTTAAGCTCTTTGATGAACAAGTTAATATGGAAAAAACATCGAAGTTTTTAACCATGCAAGAGGTCGAGGATGTGTACCGAATGCCGGTTAATAACTGGAGTTTTATAAATAGTTTTACTGAATTACTTGTAAGAGAATATGCTTGTATTGGAGATGCTTTAAAAGCATTAAAAAATGCAGGGGCAACATTTTCACAAATGAGTGGTTCGGGTGCAGCGGTTTACGGTGTTTTTGATAATGAAGAGGACGCAAAAAAAGCCTACACTAAGTTAAGCATAGAATGGGAGTGTCGACTGGCACAAACTTATTCTATAACCCATTAAAAGCAGGTTGCTTTTAGGGGAAGTGCAATGCATTGTATAACAAGTCTTATACAACTATGCAAGAAACTGAGCTATATGAGGTGTGATTATGCAAATTACCGAAATTCGCATTAGGCAAATG
>CAYJHL010000125.1:0-5614 GCA_964369585.1 uncultured Treponemataceae bacterium
ATTGACGCATACATATAATTGGTGTAATATCTTTAATACTAAATACTTAAGGAAATTGTATGAGAATTGCATTCATTGGCTGTATGGTAATGTATCGTGAGGTCAGTAAAATGGTTTCAGAATTAGAAAACCATGTGCATCCTTTTTGGATAGAGCAGGGATTGCATGATACGCCTGAAATGTTAAAAAGAAAATTACAGCGTACTATCGATGAAATTGAAGAAATACATGAACATGAAAATACAAAAACAAAAGCAATTAAGCGTGGTTACGATGCAATAGTTTTGGGTTATGGGCTTTGTTCTAACAGTATTTTAGGGCTTTCTTCTAAGCTTCTTCCTCTTGTAGTTCCAAGGTGTGATGATTGCATTGCAATTTTTTTAGGTTCATATAAACGGTATCTTGACCTTTTTAACACGCGTAAAGGTATTTATTGGTACAGTAGGGGATGGATGCAAGAAAATCATTGTCCATCAAAAGAATATTTTCAAAAACTAAAGTATTACTATATTGAAGAATACGATGAAGACACTGCAGATTACTTAATTGAACAAGAAACAGGGTTTATAAAGGATTATGAAAATTTGTATTTTATAAAATCTGATATACTTTCTGATGAAAAAGAATTGGAAATATCTAAAAAAATTGCTACAGAATTTGGTTGGAAGCATAGGATTGTTGAAGGCGATAGTTCTCTTATTTATGCAATGCTTACCGGTAACTGGGATGAACGATTTTTAGTATGCGAAAAAGGGCAAAGAGTCGAAAGTGATTTTTCAGATAAAAAAATAAAAGCTGAAACTCGGTAAGTAGAAATCGACACGATGCTTGATATCAGTTTTCATTCTTTTATAAATCGTGTCAGGGACTCGTTTTTCTTACTTGCTATACTCCTTAGAGCAGGGAGCGTAAGCGAGCTATGGCACCAAACTCAAAAATAAACGACGTTTCAGCTTTGCTGAAACTCGATAGTAAAACTTGGCAAGGATTATTCGCCAGATTTCCTTAAGTCTCAATAGTCGCAACAAGGACGTTGCCCATTTCAAAAATTGCGCGAGTTTTAAGCTAATCACTTAACTTCTTTAGAAAACTCGGTAAGTAGAAATCGACACGAGGTCGATTTCTACGACTTATTCCCAGCCAAATGTTGCAGGTGGCTTGTTTGTAATGTCATAATATAAGCCGTCTACAAAGCCTAGTTTTTTAATTCTATCTACAATCTTTTTTAAGACAGCACTGTCTAAATGCGCGAAGCGTGCAGTCATCACATCTTCAGAAACCACAGGTCTTAGTACAATTGAACAAGTGTTTTTCGAAGTACTATATGGAATACACATTGTTAGATGCTGGAAAATAGCACTGTAAAGGTTGCTTTTTTTAAGCTCTTCAAGAACAATTGCATCAACTTCGCGTGTCATGTCGAGTCTATCCTTAGTGCAATATCCCTCATTAAGAGTGCAGTTTTCTTTTTCATAAAAACATAACACGGTTCTATTAACACTAGAAAGTGCATTTGTAATAAACGATGATGTTTTTTCTAATTTCTTCCAAAGTTCATCGCTAGGGAATACTTCTTTATTAAAATCTAGAACAGCAGGGAATCTATATGTCCTAAAGTCACCTTGAACACCAACAGACTTTACAGGAAGCACTCTTTTTGATACAAGGCCAAGACCCATGCTGCTTATGTCAAAATTATCGTATTCGCTTGTAGCATAATTAAAGTCTTCGATTCCGTCTTTTCCAGTTTTTTCATCGTTAGTTATATTGCCATCAGAACATAATACATTGATGCTTAAACCAGGTCCTGGGAATGGGTGTCTAAATACTAGTTCATCACTTAGTCCTAAAATTTTACCTACAACACGAACTTCATCTTTGTATAAGTCTTTTAAAGGTTCGATAATGAGACCCTTTTCTATTAAAGCTTGTATACCTTCAACTCTATTATGATGCGTTTTTATAACGTGAGAGTTTTCAGTTCCTCCTGATTCAATAATATCAGGATAAAGGGTCCCTTGTCCTAAAAGCCACTCATCTTCATTTAAATCGAGTTTATTGATAACTTCATCTCTAACTGTAATGAATGTTTCACCTACAGCGTGGCGCTTTTTTTGCGGATCCGTTAAACCCTTTACAGCTTTTAAAAATGTCTCAGATGCATCCTCTACTATAAAATTATTAAAGCCAAAGTCTTTATATCTTTTAGCTATTATTGCACTTTCATCTTTTCGCATAAAGCCGTTGTCAATGTGAAGCCCTAAAACTCTTTCTTGGCCAAGTGTGTTATTTAAAAGCGCAAAGGCAACGGTTGAGTCGACTCCACCAGATAAAAAGAGAAGAACTTTTTTCCCTTCTGCAGTTTTTTTTATGTCATCCCCAATTGCTTGTAGAACAGCATCCTGACTCCAGTTTTTGTCCATTTTACAAAAGCGTGCAAAGTTTTCAAAAATTCTGTCCCCACAGGGGCTATCTTTTACTTCTCCATGAAACTGTAAACTAAATCGTTTCCTATTTAAATCTTGTAATGCAGCATATTCACAATCTTTTGTAAAACCTATTTTTTCAAAGCCTTCTGCGAGTGTTACAACTGCATCTTGGTGGCTCATCCAAACTTGTTCATCCTCTGTTAACCCTTCAAAAAGAGGGCTCTTTACGCAATTTGCTGATAAAAGTCTAGCAAAGCCAAACTCGCCAACTTCAGCTTTTTCTACTTTAGCACCATAATGGCTAGACATTAATTGATGCCCGTAGCATGTACCTAAAATAGGAATTTCTAAATCAAATATTTTTTTATTAAAACTAGGAATATTTTTTTCATATACGGAAGAAGGACCACCGGATAATACAATTCCCTTTGCGCCTTCTAAGTTTTTTATTTCACAAGAGGGGAGGGCAATTTCTGAATAATAGCCCATAAGTCTAAAACGCTTAGCAATAAGGTGTGCGTATTGGCTACCAAAATCTAATACAACTATTTTATCTCTTTTTTCCATTTTATAACCTTCGACTCCCGTCATTCTGATTAAACATTTTTAGCTTTGCTTTGAAAGCATCTCTTACTCTTTAATTCGAAACTTACAATACAAAACTACGAATTAAGTGAAGCTTGAATAAAGTCTCTAAATAATGCTTGTGGCTTGTTAGGTCTAGACTTAAACTCTGGATGGAATTGGCCTGCAACCATCCATGGGTGGTCTTTTGTATCGACTTCTACAATTTCTACTAAATCCCTTTCAGGGTTTAGGCCACTTAATTTGAGGTTTGATTTTGCAAAAATTTCTCTATAATCGTTGTTAAACTCGTATCTGTGACGGTGTCTTTCCCATACGATATCTTTTCCGTATGCCTTTTTTGCTAAGGTTTCATTTTCAAGTTTGCATTCATACTTTCCAAGTCTCAGTGTTCCGCCAAGCTGCTTTCCTTTTTGGTCGTGCATAATATCAATGACCGGATGAGGAGTATCTACATCCATTTCGGTTGAATGTGCGCCTTCTAATCCTAGCACGTTTCGAGCATATTCAATAACAACAATTTGCATACCTAGACAAATACCAAAGTAGGGTATTTTGTTTTCACGTGCATATTTAGCGGTTAATATCATACCTTCTACGCCACGAGTACCAAATCCTCCTGGCACAATTATTCCACCAGCATCTTTAAGTTTTTCTTTTACCGTTACTTCATCTATTAATTGTTCAGAGTCAACCCAATCAATTTCAACTTTTACGTTGTGGTAAATACCTGCATGAATTAATGACTCTGCAACAGATAAGTACGCATCATGAAGCTCAACATACTTTCCAACTAAAGAAATATTGATTGTTTTTTTTGGGTTATATAGCCTTTCAACAAGCTGTGTCCACTCGGTTAAATCTGATTCTTTACATTCAATATCTAAGGTTTTGCAAATTGCATCACCTAAACCTTCTTTCTCCATCATAAGTGGAACTTCATAAATAGATTCAGCGTTTAAGTTTTGCACAATAGCTTCAACTGGTACGTTGCAGAAAATAGCAAGTTTTTCTCTGGTTGCAGAGTCAATAGGTACTTCGCTTCGAAGCATTATTATGTCAGGCTGTATTCCAAGACTTGAAAGGTCTTTTACACTGTGTTGTGTAGGCTTTGTTTTAAGTTCTTGGGCACTTTCAATGTAGGGGATAAGTGTTAGATGTACGTAGGCACAATTTTCAAATCCAACTTCATAACGGATTTGCCGAATTGCTTCAACAAAGGGAAGTGATTCAATATCTCCAACAGTACCACCAACTTCAGTAATAATTACGTCTGGAGCTGGATTTTCTTCTGTTGCTTCCGTTTCGGGAAGCATGAGCCTGCGTCGTAGCTCATCGGTTATGTTAGGAATAACCTGTACAGTTTTTCCATTGTAGCCACCTTCGCGCTCTTTGTTTAAAACAGCCAAATACACACGTCCTGCGGTGGTTGATGAGTTTTTTGAAAGACTTACATCGGTAAAACGTTCATAGTGCCCTAAGTCTAGGTCGGTTTCCCCACCGTCATCAGTAACAAATACTTCGCCATGTTCATATGGATTAAGTGTTCCAGGATCAATATTTAAATAGGGGTCAAATTTTTGGTTTAAGACGGTTAGTCCTCGGCTTTTAAGTAAAAGACCAATTGAAGCTGCCGCAATTCCCTTGCCCAGCCCCGATACAACACCACCTGTAATAAAAATGTACTTAGACATAAAACCCCCAATAAAGTATAGGCTGAGTGTATCATAAGTGAGAGTATTTTTCAAGGGGAATTATATAATTAGGAATTACGAATTATCACAAATGCTCTTTACAAGAGATACTTTCAACTTCTACCATATAGACACATGTTTGTGCAAGCATTGCATCAGGATAAGTCCAATCTGCCTTGCCTGTTTCTTTTTTCATAATTTCATTTAGTGCTGCTCTCTTTTCATCAAAGTCCTCAATGAAGCTTGCTTTTCCTTCGCCCATAATACTTTGAAAAGTACAAGCATAATCACATGCATTAGGTCCTTCTGTTAATGTGTACCCTGTATCCATTTCAAAACTTACGTGCGGGTTATCTTTCATAAGATTAATTTTTTTGCCTTCTTTTGCCCCATGAAAGTAAAATACTCGTTTGTCATCATTGTGTGTAAAGCCAAAGTTTAAAGGAACAACATAAGCTTTTCCGCTATCAACTAAACCAAGCCTAATGCAATGGCATTTTTGAATAAAGCTATCAATCGTTGTATTGTCTGTTATTTCTCTATCTTTTCTTCTCATAGATAACTCCTTTGGTTATATATCCGCAGATTACGCAGATTAATAGGATTTTAGTTTTTAGTGATTAGACTATAACATGGATAATGATCTTTTTCAATTACTACAAGATAGTTATCTTTTTATAAAGCACTTTACAATGATAGTTGATTTTGATATGATTGTTTAAAAATCTGCGCCATCTGCGAAATCTGCGGATTCTTCTGTCTTAACCGCTTGACATACACCCTAAAAATTTGATAAAATACGGTCTAGCGCTTTGACTATCCCCGTTTCGTCAAAGGGTGGAGCAGTTTTAACTGTGGAGATTAAAACGAACATATTTTTTTAAGAGGTGTTATATGTACGCACTC
>CAYJHL010000126.1:0-5599 GCA_964369585.1 uncultured Treponemataceae bacterium
TATAATAAATCATCAGTTCCAAGGTCAATAAAGGAGTCTACTCCATCAAGTCTATACACATCTAAATGGTATAATGGCATATTTCCTTCGTATTCACTTATGAGCGTAAATGTTGGGCTGGTTATTGGCTCTTCAATTCCAAGAGAAAGGGCAATTCCTTTTGTGATAGTTGTTTTCCCTGCAGCAAGGGTTCCTTGCAGTGCTAGGATATCACCTTTTTGCAAAAATGAACCAATTTTTTTTCCAAGTTCAATAGTTTGAGTCGCTGAATCGGTATGTATTACTAGCAAAGCAATTCGTCCTTTTTGTCCATTTCTATAATAAACTCTTTTAATGCTTTATATATAGGCAAAGTAGGGTAGTGTATCTCTCCCTTAAGATTTAATTCAACTGTCATTTTTCCCATTGGATCCATTTCAAGGGTAAATTGTATAGGAAGCTCTACCGTATTGTTATGTAGGGCAATGATTGCATCCCCATGATATGTTCTACGGTAATAAATGTGACCAGGTTCTCGTTCAATGTTTTTAATTTCTTTAATATCCATCTTACACCTTTACGCATTGGTTTGATTTTCGACTGTCTTATAGTCATATACTAATGCAAAAATTTCATTTTGTACTCTTTTTTGCATTCGAACAAAACGTATATTTAAGACACATACATTTTTATTAATTTCTTTTCGAGATCGAACAATTACACCTATCATCATACATTTATGCCCATTTGGAAGAGTAGCAGTAATTTGCATGTACTGGTCCGCTCGGATTGGAATGCTTGTTGTCATACGGCATCCGCTAGCAGAAATATTTGCAATTTTTCCATGGTATTCTTTCGCATGTGCGGTAAAATTTTTCTTGCCTGTTTTTGAATCTTCTTCAACAGTTACAGCACTAAAGTTGCAGTCGAGTGAAACATCTCGCCGTCTAAATTTTCTTCGTTGAAAAAACTCTACATCATTACTATGTATTACTACAATTTCCTCAACTCCATTACGTGACTGATAACGAGTTACACGCGTGTTTACTTGGTATGCAATGCCACCTTGTAATTCAAAATAAAGTTGAATTTTTGAAAGCGGTGGTGGTTGAACAGGATATCCATTTGAGTCAAGAGCAACTTCTAGGAATAACCCAACCTTGTTGTTTTCTATTATCTTTGAATGCCTATGTATTCCATCTTCACTAATATACGAAATTGGAAGACCTTCTGAAAAAGCAATAGTATTTGTTAAAAGTGAAAGGCTTCGTTTTGCGTGTTCTATTTTATAAATTAACATGAAAATTGCTAACTTGTTTGATTCAACTTCATTTTCAGATAATTTTTCGTGATTAAAACACATCCCTTCGTATATTTTCTTAAATACTGTTGCGATACAGTATTCAGTGTTGGAAATGAGCGGCACGTAGGTAATTCCAAATAGCTTGCATTGTGTTTCAAAAAAAGTAATGTCTTGCTTTGAAAAGCCCAATCTACTAGCTATTTTTCTCAATGTTCTAGTATCTAATTTCTTTGTAGGTGCCTCAAGTGCTTTTTGGCTCAAATTTTTTATAAAAGATCCATACATTTGTTTTACAAAAATAATGAGGGCTACACATATAATAATTGCAATTGCAACTTGCACAGCAGGAGAAGTTTCTCTTTCGGATGAAAACCCTGTAAAGTTAGTTAGTTGAAGTATTAGCATAGAGCCTCATTTAATGATGTAGAAGCATCTACAAATGTTTGAAGTCGCGGAACTATTTCATATTCTGCTAAATCACCTGTTAAAACGGTGTCTCTAGAAATAAGAGATTCTTCAAATTCCTGCAATATTGGAGTAAAATCTTGCAAGTATTCTGCAACTGTTTTATTACCTATGGTAAAGCTACTAAATCGGTTTGGGAATAAACTGAAAAAATACATTAATTGATGAATAGCATCAAATTGGTCTACAAATTGCATTACAATTGCCGAGGCCTCATTGTCCTTATTGCTTTGTAACAACACTGGAATTGTTATTAGTTGTTCAATTGTGCTTTCTATTGCTTTTGAAGTATCTTGAAGTAAAAGTATTACACCTTCTTCACTTATTGTTTCAAGTTCCATTATATTTACACTATCAACTGATTGAGTAAGTGCAGTATCAAAGTCACTTTCGTTTATATATGTTCCATCTATACAGATTCGTATAATTGTAGCATTGTTTTGTGCACAGTCTGCTTCAATTTCTCTCAAAATATCGCCGATAGTATTTTCATTTTCTAAGGAAAAATCCAATTGTTGCCCATTAATAATTATTTCCATGTTCGCTTCCCCTTAGCTATTGTCCTGAATTTTGGTTTGAAAAATTTGTAATAGACGACGATTGACTTTCAAGTGAGTTTAATGCACTTTCCATTCTTCCGTATTGAACCCTCAAATTTTGTTCTGTTTCTACTAACTTGTCTTCCAAACTTGCAATTTTTGTCTCTGATGAATCTATCTGCCTATCTAATGTTGAGTTTTTTGTTGCAATAATTCCTCCCACCTGAGTGAATGCTTGCAAGTGTTTATCCATTTGAAAGGCAAGACCTGAATCTATAACAAGATCCTCATCTGTATCATACCCGAAAAGGTTCTTTATATCAAGGATGTTGCTTGATAAAGCTTTATCTAGGGTATCTTCGTTTATCTCCAAGTATCCCCGTAATCGACTTGATGAAACACCAGAAAATCCGCCAGTGCTTGCACTTGTAGATATTCCCACTTGTGAAAGCATGTTAATTGTCGAATCATCGCTTGAATAATAAGCGTTTGAAGCTATCTGTTGTAAGTTGTTTTTTGTATTTGTAAGTGAAAACTCACCAGCAAACATGCCCAAGCGATCATTTGCAGTTTCTACTTCATCGTCACTAAGATATTCAAGTTCAGAAATTATTTCTGGCTTATTTTGTGTTACAATATTCATTTCAGCCATTAACCGATTGTATTGTGCTACAAAGGTTATTAGTTGCTCTTTTGCAGATTCCGTATCGGGATCTATGGTAATAGTTGCAGGACGCTCTGTAACATCATGGATATTTAATGTTACATTAGGAACTACGTCTTCAATTTGATTTGTAGGCCTTGATATTGTTATCCCTTGATATTTTATTTTTGCATCTCCTGCAACTTCTACTGCATTATTTGGAACATACTCGCTGTCTGCAGAAGGGTTAATAACTTCAAAAGGAGAAATACTCATGTTTTTGTGCGTGTTATTGTTTTTTATTATTATGGAGTCAATGCTTGGATAATCTCCTACGGTAATAGAAAAATCTGTGCTTTTACCATCAGCATTTAAATTTGAAAGCGGTATTTCAATCCCTTCTGTAGTTTTTATGTACACAGAAGTATAATCTTCTACAGGAGTAATAGGAACTTTTTCTGCTGCAGGGGGTAATGTTGTGTCTACTTCTTCATTTTTGACCGTAATATCTTTAAAACTCACTGCACCAGAAGAGGGTAGAACAGGCTCTGTTGGAAGTTCAGGTTCTTCTGGTACTTCACTTAAAGAAGCAGAAAATTGAATTATATTTTCACTATTTGCCTTTGCTGTAGCTGGAATAGCGCTTTCAAAACCTGATTGTGGAGGCAAAAATAGCGCAGTATCGGTAATTTCTATTTTTCCTGAAGATAAACCTCCAGTATTTTTCATTGTTGAACTTGTTAAAGGAAAGTCTGCTACGGGAGTTTCAGGGGCAGGGCGAATCATTCCCACATCTTTTGCAAATTGTTCTGCAGCACCTTCAAAGTGAAGTTTGTTTTGTGCCCCTGGAACAAGAGATTCTATAAGTAAGGATTTTGTATCTCGTGTAATCCCTATTAATGATGCTTTTACAGTGTTTGCAGAACGACGATTAATAGCGTTTACAAAATCTTGTAATTTTCCACCTTTCCAATTGAGTTTTATAGTTTTTTCATCAACTCTAAAGGCATATTCACCTGCCTCAACTCTCATATCAGAATCTATTTCGCCTGATAAGAATCTATCTGCTGTTGCTGTTTGGAGTACTTCTATTTTAAACGTTTCAAAATTTGCATCTCTGTCTGGAGTTGCTGTAATTGCGTGTTCTTGAGTTGATGTAGCGATTTTTAGATTAAAAGGATTGTCAAATGAATAAAGATTTCGTGTTGTATCTCGTAATGTTGTCATTTGGGCATTAATATCCCGCCACGCATCTTGCTGTGAATGAAAGCCGTCTAGGCGAGTTTCTTCGCGTTCAAGAGGAACCCGCTCGACTTCCATTAGGCCGCTAATAAGATCTTTTGTTCCATACTTATCAGTAACGCCTGGTATATTTAAATCGGACATACACTACATTTTTCCATCCGCAAGGCTTACCAAGTTTCGTCGATAAAATTACCTATAGCATCTTTTACGCGAATTCTCATTTCTTGCATTTCAGTGGATGGAATCTCCCTTACAATTTCGTTTGTTGCCGGATCCACTACTTTTACTACAACTTGATCCAGTTTTTCGTTAACGTTATACTGTAGTTTTTTTCCAACTGATGATTGAGATATTGAAGTATCAATATTTGTTGACGCTGCTTCTTGAACACTTTGCTTAATAGCTTCGTTCTTCCTAGCCAAATCTTTAGATACCGAGGCAATTCTCATGTTTACCTGCCCCTGAATGATAGGAGCGTTTCCAATTCCGTTTGTAGATATACTCATATCGTTTCCTCCTTGAAACGGTTTAGTATTACGTAAAAGAGGCAAAAGGGGGGCGCGCCCCTTTTGCTCTTTTGTATAACCCTATTAAAAAGACGACATCCAGATCTCTCTTTAATAAGTTTTCGCATTTAGCTCAAAAGTGTAAGAACGTTTTGTGGTAAAGCGTTTGCCTGAGCCAACATTGCAGTACTTGCTTGAGTAAGAATTTGGTCTTTAGTGAAGTCAACCATTTGTGATGCCATGTCGGTGTCACGGATAGTTGATTCTGCTGCTTGAAGGTTTTCAGCTGCAATTGCAATACCTTCCGAAGCCATTTGGAAACGGTTTTGGTATGCACCAAGATCAGCTCTTTGTTTGTTAACTGCTGTCATTGCTGAATCTAATGTAGCAAGTGACATATTAGCTGATTCTGGATCTGCAATACTTAATTTAGCAGCGTTATCACCTTGAGCACCAATTAGTCCCAAAGACTGAGCAGTCATAGTACCAATGTAAATGCGTTCGTTCTGATCTACGTTTGCACCTACGTGAAGTTGCATTACCTGTCCTGTTACAGAATCTGATGCAAAAGAACCTGTAAGCATGTTCATACCATTGAATTGAGCTGAACTTGCGATTCTATCAACTTCGTCAATAAGCTGTGATACTTCTACTTGAATTTGCATTCTGTCTTCAGCGCTATAAACACCGTTTGCAGCTTGCACTCCCAATTCACGAATACGACCTAAAATGTCGCTTGTTTCTTGTAAGTACCCTTCTGCTACTTGAATGAATGATACACCGTTTTGAATGTTTCGTTCAGCTTGATTTAAACCTCGAATTTGCATTCTCATTTTTTCTGATACTGCTAATCCTGAAGCATCGTCTCCAGCTCTGTTAATACGTTCGCCAGAACTGAGTTTTTCAATGCTGCCTTGTA
>CAYJHL010000127.1:0-5598 GCA_964369585.1 uncultured Treponemataceae bacterium
AGCAAAAAATAGCAAAAAAATGGCTGCATTTAGGCGGCTTTGAGGGAAGGGAAAATGAGAACTTCGCAAAACTTTCCTACGGAGAACAACGCTTATTACTCATTTTGCGTTCAGCAGTAAAGTCAGCACCCATTCTTATACTCGATGAACCCTGTCATGGTTTAGATGATGAATGGCGAGAAAAAGTATTACTTCTTATGGATGAAGTTGCAAAGCGTGGAGAGAGTACCATACTGCATGTTACTCATGACGAATTAGAAATACGCGAATTTGAAAAACATAGAATAGACTTATGCCCAGGAGAAAATCCGACTACTAAAACATCTATCGTGTCTTAAGACTTTATGAGATGAATATTTTTTTGTGTTTGTCTATACAATCGCTGTGCAAGCAGTTTTGATAAAAATATTGCATAATGCGGATTTTTTCGTATTAAACTCATAAATGCCGTTTTTGGTATTTTTATAAGACGTCCATTTCCAACCGATAAAATTGCAGCCGATCGTCGATCATTTAATAAAAACGACATTTCTCCAATAAACATATCTTTTGGTGTTAATACCGAAACAAGTTTTCTATTTACATATACAGCATAACGACCAGAAACAATAAAGTAAATATTGTTACTAGGTTCATTCTGTTTACATACAACTTCTTTGTCTTTATACTCAATCGCGGTGTATGGAGAAATAATAAGCGGAACCGTATTTACTTTGTTTTGTGTGTTTGGAACAGAAAAACTGACTTCATTTCCTTTTTCATTATAGCGAAGATTTTGTACAAATTTTTCACTAATTTTTACACCCATTCCGTGCATGCCAACTTTTGCTTTTGCACTGAGCCTTTTTCTCCAATCAAAGCCGTCACCATTGTCACGTATTGAAAACTCTGATTTAGTTTTTGTTAAAGTATAAGTAATATGTATGCGGCGAAGCGCAATTTTAGGGTCTTTGTTTCTTTCTGAAATTAAATCAAGAATATCGCGGCCTTGTTCGAGCCATTTTGTTTTATCTTCATAGCTAATGCCACAGTTCCCGTGCTCAAGAGCATTAAATAAAAGCTCCATAAGTGCTGTTTGTAATCTATAACGAGTTTCTTCATCAATGTAGTTAGAGCTATAGAGGTAGTTTAATAAAAAACTTGTGTATACTTGAATGTCAAAGGGGTTGTTCTTGCTAATAAATGACCAAGATTCTTTTTCGCCAAACTCGTCTTGTATACCTCGGCTGTACAAGAATTGTTGATTTTGGAGGAGAATACGCAAAAGACTTGAAAAGTTTTTAATAAATCCATTTACTGTTTGTACAAACATGATATTACTGTTTTTTAAACTTTCTATCATATGGACTTGGGCTGAATCTTTTGCAATAGCAATAATTCCCCCATTATGTAACCATGGATCTTCACCTATAGCATGTAACACTTTTCGCCATTTAATTTGGGAGGATGTAAAATCAATTACTTTTATTTCTGGAAGTTCATAATATATTGTGCGTATAACTTCTTCGGTGCTTACACATAAATCAAAGTCAAAATATGCCTCATATTTTGATTGTAAACGTTCCATAGCTTTTTTTATTCGAATATTTGCAGATGCAATAAGTATTTTTTTCACGTCTCTCTCCAATATACAGTATAACATAGTTTAGAGTTTTTTTCAATGTGTAAATTAGAGATATGATATGTTTTTAGAGATTGCACTATTAGAATTCTTGCATTAGACAGGAATACAAAAGCTTCTATTGCTTCCTTTTGAATCTTTTGCGACAATAACATCCATTTCAAGTTCGTACACAGAACTAAGATTCTCTTTTGTTATAACACTATGCGTTTTACCAAATGCAAATGTTTTACCATCTTTTATTATAAGAGTTTTATGGGCATATTGAAATGGTTGGTTTAAGTTATGGCTTGTGACAATTACTGAAAAACCTTGATTTGCAAGATTCTTTATGGTTTGTATTACACGGGTTTGATTATGAAAATCTAAGTTTGATGTAGGTTCATCCATAATAAGAATATCAGGTTGTTGACATAATGATCGTGCAATAAGAACCATTTGCTTTTGACCACCACTTAATGTATCGTAGCTTTCATGTGCAATATGGCGTATTCCAAGTTTTTCCAAAGTTTCAAAAACTATTTGTTCATCTTTTTTTGAAGGTTTTGAAAATAGGGGAATAAAGCTCGTTCTCCCCATAATTACCATTTCGAACACAGTAAGAGAAAAGGGTACCGTATGCTGTTGTGGAACATAGGCAAGATGCTTCGCTAATTCTTTTGTGGAATACTTAACTACTGACTGATTATTGATGACGATTTCACCACTATTCTTTTTTAATAAACCCAAAATAAGTTTAATAAGTGTTGTTTTGCCAGACCCATTAGGACCCACTATACTAAGTACTTCGCCTTTTTCTATGCTAAAGGAAATATTACTACATACTAATGTATCTCCGTATCCGCCACTAAGAGTTTTTACTTGAATACTCATACGCAAGGTCCCTTTGCTTTAGTGGGTTTACGTATAATTAAGAAAATAAAAAAAGGAGCTCCTAAAATTGACGTAAATACACCCGTAGGAACTTCTGATTGAAAGCATGTTCTAATAAAGGTATCAATGACAAGTAAAAAAAGTGCTCCTAACACTATAGAGGACGGTATAAGATAACGGTAGTTACTTCCAAATAAAAAGCGTGCAATATGTGGTATCATTAATCCAACCCAACCTATGAGACCTCCTAAGCATATTGCACTGGAAGTTAAAAGTGTTGATGCAAAAATAATTACTAGCTTCCATGTTTTTGGATTTACCCCAAGCGATTTTGCCTCATCATCTTCTAACATAAGTATGTTTAATTTCCACCTCGCTAAAAGTAGTATACTCATGCCAATGATTGTAGGAACAAGCGAAATAATAATACCTTGGCTTTGTATTTTTGAAAGGCTTCCCATAAGCCAAAACGTAATTGAGGGAAGACTGTCTGTTGGGTCGGCAGCATATTTTATCATAGAGACTATTGATGTACATACAGAACCAATCATAGTTCCTGTTAATATAAGCGAAATAGTTTGAGATAGCTTTGAGCGTAAACTTATTACATATGAAATACATACTGCAATAAGGCCAAATATAAAGGCATATACTTGTGTGACAAAAAGACCCTTTCCTAAAAGAATTGCTATTGCGGCTCCGACACTTGCACCAGAAGAAACACCGAGTATATCTGGAGAAACAAGTGGGTTCTTAAACATTCCTTGATACGCCGCCCCAGAGGATGCAAGAGAGGAGCCTATAAGTAGCGCTGCTATAACGCGTGGTAAGCGAATGTTGTGAATTATATTTGCCGCCTGCAAGTCGTGCGTTTGCATATAAAAAAGAGCCCTTATCGTATCTTTTATACTTATTGAATAATATCCGACGGTAAGTGAATAGAGAGAAATAACTACACAAGTTACAATTATTATACTGAGTTTAATATGGGTATATTTTTGTTTTGTAGAAGTCATGTATCTCCATTTTTTTCTTGACGTATGCTTTTTATCATGGTAGTATGTTTAAAGCGTTATACTAATAAAAGAATAACGCTAGTTTACATATTTGTCAAGAAAAAAGGAATACAAAATGAAAAAAACACTAAGTGGTATTTGTGTAATGTTTTTAATGGGTGTAAGTGTTTTCTGTGGGGGGCACACTGAAAAACAATCAGAGAAAGTAGAAAGAACAATTGTTGATATGGCAGGAAGGAATGTAATGGTTCCTCAAATAATCAATTCAGTATTTTCAACAAATCCAATTGGTACAATATTTTTATATACACTTTCTCCTGAAAAAATGGTTGCATGGAACTTTAAGCCAAATGACGCAGAAATGGAATATATAGCAAAAGAGCAGCAATCGCTTCCTGCCTTTGGGCAAGATGCTAGGGTAAACTACGAAGCTGTGTTAAGCGTAAATCCCGATATAATTCTTGTGTACTTTCAAAAGTCGAATGATAAGCTTTTTTCAGATATTGAAGCCTTAGAAAAAGCACTTTCAAAGCCTGTCGTTGCCATAAAGGGACAGCTTGTTGATGCAGATGAAACATATGAATTCTTAGGAGATTTGCTCGGTGTAGAAAAAGAGGCAAAAAAACGTTCTGAGTATGTACGGGGCATTTTTGAGAATAGTGAGCCACCAGAGAACAAAGTTAGCGTATATTTTGGCGATGGCATTGCCTCACTCGATACCATTCCTAAAGGATCTCCTTCAAGCCAAGAGCTAGATTTAGCAGGCGTAGAAAATGTTGCAGACATTACTTTTGGAAGCCAAAGTAGGGTTAGTATTTCACCAGAACAAATTATTGCATGGAACCCAGAAATAATTTTATTAAATGGTGAGCCCAAGGAAAACGTATCACAAAATAAGGCGGTAGAAGATTTTGTCGTGAATCCTGTGTATAACGATTTAGACGCGGTAAAGGATGGTCGTGTGTATGGTGTTCCAAAAACGCCTTTTAGCTGGGTAGGGCGCCCTATTGGTGTAAACCGTCTTATTGGTGTGCAATGGATAGAATATCTTGCATATGGTGGTAGCAATAAAGATTTTGAAAAGACTGTAGAAGAGTTTTACGAGCTATTTTACCATATTGAATTAACCGACGAAGACCTTGAAGAATTAGGAATTAAGAATTAAAAGATTTTTTATGCCACGAAGGAGATTCTTCCATAGCTCAGCAGAAAGCAGAGTCAGAATGACAGGTGAGTAAGCTCAGCAGAAAGCAGAGTCAGAATGACAGGTGAGTAAGCCCAGCAGAAAGCAGAGTCAGAATGACAGCTGAGTAAGCTCAGCAGAAAGCAGAGTTAGAATGATAGGCTAGGTGGTAGATACAAAAATAAAAATCTGCGTAATTTGTGGATAAATACTGTCAAGGATACATTATGGACGCATTAATTTCTGTAAAACTAAAAGGCTCTGAGATATTTTTTGGTAACGGTATTGCAGAACTATTAGAAAAAATTGATGAAACTCATTCACTTGCAGAAGCTTGCGGGGCTATGAATATGGCATACAGTAAGGCGTGGAAAATTATAAAGAGAGCTGAAAAAGAACTTTCCTGTAACCTTATTGAACGAAAAACGGGCGGATCAGGCGGTGGAGGAAGCATACTTACGCAAGAAGGAAGAGAATTTTTAGAGCGGTATTTGAGTTTTCGAAAAGATGTGGAAGAGTATGCGAAGCAGAGTTTTGAAAAATTCTTTTAATAATGGGGTAAAATTCAGAAGGAATGAAACCACAGATTACACAGATTAATGGGATTTCTATTGGAAGGCACTATAGGAATTATTAAAAAAAAGAAAACCTTCGAGCCAAAAATATACATTTTTTTGCTTTTATTATTTAGGTGGCATGTGTAATAAAGATTAAATACTCAAAAATAAAAATCTGCGAAATCTGTGAAATCTGTGGTTTTAAAATGACCAGTCTTGGTGGTAGACTAAATCAGTTTTTAGTACTTGTGAGTGTAATATTAATTATTAATTTTTAATTATTAATTATCTACGTGTTTACTTTTTATGGTCTAATTGCTATAATTATATCTATTGAGGATGTCTCCT
>CAYJHL010000128.1:0-5586 GCA_964369585.1 uncultured Treponemataceae bacterium
AGCTATCTTTTTGCGCTTTCTTTTTTTACCACAGGGCACAATAATACTCCTATAAGACTCCGCGTTAGCGGCGTGACATGGAGGTCGCGGACGAGCAGTTTTGAAAGCGACGCTTTTGAAACTGCAAATGAAAAAATGACATGGAAGTTATTTTTTCATTCCTCCTACTAAATTAAAACTGTATTGTATTATGACTTATTTTTCCAAATAGGTCAAGTACTCGAACAAGTAAAATTTGCTATTTTTCTTTGAATTGCATCATAATTCTCAGGATTTATAAACTCTGCTTCTTTGAAAGTCTTAAAAAAAGTCTGTTGTCGTTTAACATATTCCTTTGTATTTTTGATAATTTGAGCTTTTATTTCATCGATGGAGTTTTCTGTAAAAAATTCTTTATAGCCTATAGCCTGCATGCCTGGATCATCTATTGTAAAGCCTTTTGCTTTCAAAAAATCTATTTCCCCTTCTAGACCTTGCTCAAACATTATTTCAACTCTCTTTTCTACTCGATCATACAATTCTTGCCTGAGACGGTCCAAGCAAAAAAATAAAAAAGTGTAATCTTTTACAGGTTTTTGAGGAAGCAAAAAACTACTTCTCGGAAGTCCAGTAGAAAGACAAACTTCCAATGCTCTTTTTATACGATATTCATCATTTATGTGGATTTTCTCGGCACTTATAGGGTCCAACCTATTTAAGTCATCCCAAAGAACTTGAGCCCCTTCACTTTGCATGCGAGATTCAACATGTATACGAACAGATTCTTCTACCTTTGGTGTTGTCGGCAAGCCGTAAACAAAGTTCTTTATATAAAAGGCTGTTCCGCCTACAATTACAGGAATTTTCCCTCTAGAGGAAATATCTATAACCGCATCGCGAGCAGAACGTACAAAATCGCCAACTCCAAACTGATAGCTTGGTTCACATATATCAATGAGATGATGGGGTAATTCTTTTTGGAAATTTTTATCGGGTTTTGCAGTACCAATATCCATATACCGGTATACTTGCATAGAATCTGCACTAACTATCTCAGCTGCCCCCGCAAAAGGAGTATGCTGAGATGTGGCAAATAGATTATAAACTAAATCTGTTTTTCCGCACGCTGTTGGTGCACAAATAACGATAACAGGAATTGAATCATGCAGTGTTATTACTTCTGACATGCTTCACTATAAATAGATTTTATTGCTCAATACGATATTCAACTTGCTTTGAGAAAAGTTGTCTTGCAGCAAGAGAAACTACCTTACCATTATTTTCTTCAATAAGTGAATCTTTTATCATTGAAAGTTGGTATACACGACGGCTCGCAGCGCAAGTGATTTCATACACATTATCGCGAAACTCTACTAGTTCCATTAAAGGGAATACCATATTTTATCTCCTAACCTATTTTTTCACAAAGTATGCTTTTGATACATAGGAAAATCCAGTATATCATGAAATCAAAAAAGATTCAAGCAGTAGTAAAAAATCGTTTATTTCTATTCTTCCTCATTAAAAGTGAATGATTCTATTTGTACTGCTAACTTATGCATTTCAACACGATTTGTGTTGGATAAGTCTTTTGCAACCCCAATAATTTTGCGAATTGCTGCAGTGTTTGCATCCATATCACTAACCGCTGCATTGATGCTAGATCTTTTTTCTGTTAATTCATCAATTTTTGTTACAATTGTTGTACTATCGCCTAAAATATTTTCGGCTTCAGTTTGAACTGTATCGGTAATAAATTTAATTTGATGAATAGCATCAAGTATTTGACTACTTCCTGCAGACTGTTCTTGCATTGCATCCATAACAAGTGTCTCTTGATTTTTCACCGTTTCAGCCTGTTGGAATATTGCGTCAAATTGCTCTTCAACATGTTGAATTTTTTCTGATATATCAAGGATTGATTGTTTTAATACAGTTAATCGATTTGTGATGCTTCGCCCCTGTACATTTGAATCATCTGCTAGCTTTCTAATTTCATCTGCAACAACAGCAAAACCTTTTCCTGCTTCACCTGCATGAGCAGCTTCGATTGCAGCATTCATAGCTAGAAGGTTTGTTTGATCGGCAATACTTTGTATAACGGCACTTGCTTCTAGAAGGCCTTCAGATTCAGAAAGCATTTTTTCTGAAATTCCAACCGTTTCTTGGACTTCTTCAAGACCTCGCTCTGATGATTCTGCAAGAATCGTTACGGCTTCGGTATTTCGCTTTAATGTCTCAGTTACTGAAGAAATATTGGCTAGCATTTCTTCAATTGCTGCGGAGGATTCTGTTACATTAGTCGATTGCGAAATAATGCTTTCATCTAATTTTTGAAGAGCAGCTTTAATGCTTATAATTAATTCTGTAACAATTTCAAGGCGCTTTGCTTGATCTGTAGAAAGTTCAACTACCTTAAAAATATTCTCCGTGACAGAAGAAGTACTTTGTACCGCTAAAGCCATTTCATCGCTCATTTTGTTTGTAGATATTTCCGTTGTATCAATAGCTTTACATAATCGTTCTAGTAATGTTTTTGTTTCTGCATAAAAAATATTCAAACTATTTGTTAGCACACCACACTCTTCTCTTGCTTCGGTTGGTAAGAGATCAAAAGTGTATTTTTTTTCAGCTAAAAGCTCTAAAGCATGATTAATTCGAGTTAGTGTTTTTTCTGTATCTACCGCGAAGGTTCGAATCATAAACAAGCTTGATATAAGGCTAAGAATTGCTATAGGAAGCACATCCTTTATATACAAACTAAGAGTAAAGTTTTTTTCGCCAAGAATTAATGCTACTGCGAAGTTCGTAAGAAAAAGTCCAGAAAGAGCAAAGAATGTAAGAACAATCATGCGATATTTTTGGGGCATCATCATATATTTTTTTTGAAACGGAAGCCATCCAAGCCATTGCTGATAGGTAGTAAGTGCTTGCATTGAAAAAAATGTTCCAAATGTAAATACAAGGCCTAAGTTGTTGAGCATCATAGGGACTGTTTCAAGCTCAACTCCAATTAACTGATTAATATGTGATACAAAAAAACCGGTAATTATATTGATAATAATAGGAAAACCTAAAATTACATTCATATATATAACGGCAAGTTTATTCATCGTTGCAATTGACTCTTCACTTCCGTCAAAGTTTGCAAACTTTTTATTAACTACCAACAAAATAATACCCGGAACCAGATATACTAGAACCTGATAAGGTATTAAGATAGGAGAGCTCAATATTTGAATTGCACTTGTTGTATTATACACTCCGTAATACATTAATTGAAATAAAGAAAAGAATAAAGGAAACAAAATCGCCAAGTAATGAAAAACAATCATCTTTAATGGTGGTTTTGAATAAACGAAATTTGACATACAGTACCTCCAGAAATACACTTATTAAACAACTTCACTGTAATTATGTTACAGAATTAATGCGAACAAGAAGAGTTTATGTATGAAGAGTAACCGCATTAAACTTTATTAAATTATCGGGCAACCCGGATTTGAACCGGGGACCCCAAGTCCCCCAGACTTGTACGCTAACCAACTGCGCTATTGCCCGAAATATTTTTTATAGTATCAAATTTTAGTATAACTGTCAATTGTTAGCATTTTTCCTCATTATCCCATCGATTTGTGTTCTGCAAGAGCATCAAGAAACCTCGCCATGGTTAGAAAAGCATGTTCTGTTAAGTTAGCTACATTATCATGTTCTGTATGCATCATACGCCATGTTTTTGGGAGCTTTTCGCTCATAAGGAGGGCTTCAGCAGGATCTATATTTGCTTCCCGCAACGAAGCTATAGCTGAAGCACTAGACCTAGAGTCCATTGTTAAAAACCCTGCACCATGGGCCGCAACACCTTTTGTCATTACAGAATTTGAAAGATTTTTATCTTTCTGTAAATTCCTCATATATAATGAAGCTTCTTCTGATGGTAAAACGGTTAGAGCTACAGCAGGGATTCCATTAGCAATAAAGCCAGCGTTATCGCTATAAGGAACGGGTATTGTTATCCACTTGCCCTTTGAAGCTTCTCTCGCTAGTTTACACGCCTTTTCAAATAGCTCATCAAATTTCTTTATAAATGCAAGAGGAGCTTTACTCGAGCGACCTGCATTCGATACGGCCAATACATCGCCTCTTCCGCAGCCATCAAGCACATATACATCATCATTTGCTAAACGCATACGTTTAAACAGTGTTGCTAAGGCAAATGCTCCTTGCGTTTGAGCACTTCCCATCTCTTCACCATCGGTTAAAAAGATTCGAATATTACTTGCATTTGCAATATGGATTGGGCTGTTCATAATTCGCTTTGCCCATAATAATACTTGAAATACCGCTGATGAATTGTCATTTGCACCAGGTGTAATATATTCTCCATTATCTCCTATTGCTCTATCGTAATGTGCGATGACTGTTTTCATTTTAAACATTGGGTTATAGGTGCGTTCGGGAAATTGAATATATATATGATTACAATCGTCTATGGGAATTACGGTAAATGGTATTTCATGTTTAGTTAAATAATTTTTTAAAAAAGCAAACCTGTCACAGTCTGATGCAACAAAGGTATCAAATTCTTCAGGCAAAAAGGTCATACATATCTATCGGCACGTAAAAGTATATTAAACATAGTCTAACAAAATTTTTTCACAAAAAAAACCATCGATAAAAATCGATGGTTTTTGCCGATGTCATAAATTCAATAGATTAGATTAATAATCTCTGTTGAATTCTCTTCTCGGTGGTCTTGGTCTATCTTCTGCAATATTTACACGAATCATTCTACCATCAATTTCTGTTCCATTAAGCGTAGTCATTGCTGCTTCTGCACATGATTGTTCTGCCATTTCAACAAAACCAAAGCCTTTTGATCGTTGTGTTTCACGATCTCTAATAACGATAGCTGACACTACCTCTCCATACTGAGAAAAAGCTGCGCTTAATCCCTCTTCGCTCGTTCCGTAGGCTAAATTGCCAACATAAAGTTTTTGAGCCATTTCTTACATACCTCTTCAAAAATAATGTAACGCTAATTTACACTAATATATTATTAGTGTTTGCTATTACAATAATAGTTTTACGTTACTCGCAACTTCTGTGGAATCTGAATACCTGAAACGGAAGAATATTAAACAACAAGCATAGCAAACATGCTAATGACAAGATAAAGTACCTTCAAACAAACATTCTGATGACATTACATTTTAAGAAACGTGTCTATATGTAGTATGGGGGCAAACGTACAATTTGTCAAGTAAAAACTACCCTATTTAGCAATTATTTTACAATAAATGGTGTTTTTTTGAAAAAAATCATACATAATCGTTACACACATCGAAAGTATTGCACCCGCCATAACTTACACCCCTCTTTTTACTACAGAGAGCTCTTGTGTATACAAAAATCTCTCGTGGTAAAGACTTAGGGGCTTACAGATGTTAACGGCTCAATTATTAATTATTCATTGCTAATTAATAATTATCCTTGGTGTTAACCTAAAGTCAATTTCCATTGGAATATTGTCTTTCTTTTCGAACTCTGCAACAAGCTCGCTTGTAAAGGCACAACCTGTTTTTTTGGCATGCTTGAGGGCTTCAT
>CAYJHL010000129.1:0-4168 GCA_964369585.1 uncultured Treponemataceae bacterium
ATGATAGAATTTTATTAAGGGCAAGTGATTTTTTGAGATAAAAAAAGAGGCAGAACATTCTGCCCCTTTCAGTAATATTAGTTTAATCGAATAACTTCACCTGCTTCGATTAGAGGTGCTGTCAGATTTTGCCCTGATGAGTCTATATTGCCCCCAACAATTTGTCCAATGTCCACAGAGCGTCTGTTAACAGTTGAAACAATACCTGTGTTTGTTGCATTCTCTATTGTTGCGCCACCGTATCCTGCGATACCGCCCACATAGTCTCCTAAAAGTAATGCACCAGCTCCAACTGGATTTAGTCCTGTTGCTGTTATATTTCCAGTGTTTACTACATTTTCAATATGGATATCTCCAATTTGTCCTACTGCAGTTCCAAGAATTCCCCCAACTCTGTAATTGTCACCCATTACATTAGCAGAATTTGTACTATTTTTTATAAAAGAGTCCTCATCGTGATCTTTTCCCATATAGCCTACTATACCTGCAGCATTTTCATGTGCACCATGAATAGTCGCATAATTAGAGCAACCTGTCATTCTAACGCTTTCTCCGTCACCTAAAATTCCAGCAACACGTCCTCCTCGAGAGACGATTTCACTATAGTTAGTGCAATTTTCAATTGTAACGGCAAATTCAGCATAACCGAGAATTCCGCCTGTCCTTGAAGCGGCTGTTGTGTTATAAGCGTCTACAATTCCTTTAGAAGTACTATTCGAAATTCTGGCTTTCCACCAAAAAGAAGAATCTAACTTGTAGCTTGCTTGACCAACTAGTCCCCCTACAAGACTATCTCCAATAATATGTGAGTTGCTATGACAGTTGTCGATTTCTCCTCCTTGGAGATAGGCAACAAGAGAGCCAACTCTTACATTGCCATCAATTACAGCATTAATAACTTGAATATTAGTAATCTTTACTCCAGGCCTTGTTCGTACAGCTAAGGCGGCAATATCATTGTTAGCCGTAATATTTACATCCCAGAGAGTAAGGTTTTTAATCTCTGTATCTATACCATTACCTTTAAAAACCATCCCAAAAAGAGCAATATTGTTACTGTTTCTATCATTATGTGTAAGGTCATAAACTCTGTTATTATTTCCCTCAAAAATTCCATTAAATGGGTTTTCCCATGTTCCTATCGGTTCCCAGTTTTCACCTTTAAGGCTTATATTGTTGGCTAAAATAACGTGTGCGCTACGAGCCTCTTCATCGCCACTATTAACCCTGTTTCTGAAACTTATTAAGTCTTGCTTTGTTTTTATAACAATATCGTAAGCTCTATATGGGTCCTCAACAACTGGAGTATCCGGTTGAGGACAGCTTAAAAAAACTAAACTTACTACTACCATAGTAATGCATAAAAATATGTTTTTTAGTGATGGTAAGAAATTTTTATCGTTTATCATAGAATACAGCTCCTTTTATTACTTCTTTTCTAGGATCAATAGGGGAAGGAAGTTTAATAGTATCAACATCTCCTTTCCACCACGTAATATAAATTTGATATGGGCCAAATTCGTTAAGTGTATTTTTGTTGCCCTCTGGGTTCCCTTCGGAGTCTACTGTTTCTGTTGTAGCACCAGCATCGATTGATCTTCTTGGGCTAGCATTGCCAAGAAAGTTTTGATGTTCATCTGCATACTTTGTTTGAAACTCATTAAAAGGATGTTCGTTTTCAGATACCTCTACGTCCCTACCTAAAATGGCAACTGCAACAGCAAAGTCAAAAAATACTTCATCAAAGGGTAGTCCTATTGCCTCACTTACAGGTGCCATTTCATGAAGTCTATTGTCTACATTGGGTTTTTGCGCATTTAATATTTTTTTTATGATGCCTTCACCAAATCTATCTACTAAATACTGTACAAATAAATAACTATAATTGTAGCTCGGTATATCACTTCCCCAGGATAATACACTTTTGCCAGTAATGTTGCCTGACCTAAGAAGGGTTATTGTGTCATTTTTTTTATCATGCGTTGTTATGTGGCGTGCATATTCTGCTAAACCTTCATCAATCCAAACTAAATTTGATATAGAGCCTGACCCAGTGCTTCTGGTTATTTGGTGTTGAATTTCATGGTATGCGGTAGCAATGGAAAGGTCGATGCCTTCCTCTACTAATTGATTGAAGCTTGCGAGGGCATAGCCATTAACTATTGTTCCATAGATACCAGAGGGAAAGTTTACAATTAAAATATTAACCTTTCCACCAAGCGCTTCTGCTGGGTCTCCGAAAACTTCTTCCATTCTACCGTATGCAGCCTCAAATTTTCGAACATATTCTGCTATACGTGTCTCATTTTTACCTTCAGGTATGGCATTGAGGTATTCTATATATGTTGTTTTTTCAGGATCCTGAATGGCTGCTATGTCATCTTCTTGCATTTCGACTAGGAAATTTGCATGTTCGGTTAATCCAAGAATTTTTGCATCAATGGTTCGCGAATCTGCAATAGTTTGTCCAGAGATACCAATGCCTTCGATAACGTCACCTACAGTATAAACTATTTCAGAAGCATTGCGTTCGCTTTGTAAGGCAATCATTTCGTTTGGAGAAATAAATAATGAAGGCTCATTTTGGATAGTATACGGGTCTATAGTTACAGATTTTTTGATTGAAGCAAGAGAGGGAGGAGGTGTTCCTGTAGTTTCTACATACATTCCATACTTGCTAAGTCCTTTAAAAGAACTGTTAATATACTCATCTTCTTTTGCCATCCATACATGAACAGAAATGAGCTCTCCATCGTTGTCGGGGATAGTTAGAGTACCATCTTCATTAACATACATCACTCCATTAATGTTTGTTTCAGCAGGTGGTGGCAGAAAGCTTTCTGGGTTTTCTGGTCTAGATATAGTAATATCATCGCTAGTTAAATTGTCTCTTGGATCTCCACTATCAGGAGGCGTGTTGCCTTGAGGGCAGGAGACAAACAATAAAATTGTAATTACAAATAATAATAGATATTTCATATGTCCTCTTCAATATTTTTTGAATGACCATTCTAAAGGGAAAAAAGATTGTCGTCAACCCCCTAACTATAGTATTTTCAATATTTAAGAAAGCCCTCTTGTTTAAACCCGCTTTTTATTATATACTAACATTATATCTATTTAGTGAGGCATGTATGAAAGGGAAATATTTATTTACATCAGAATCAGTGGGGGAAGGGCACCCAGACAAACTTTGCGATCAAATATCAGATGCAGTGTTAGATGCATGTCTACGTGAAGATCCAGAAAGCCACGTTGCCTGTGAAACCTTTGCCTCTACCGCTCTTGTTTTAGTTGGTGGTGAAATTACAACTCATGCATTTGTTGATATTCCTGAATTAGCACGAAAAATTGCGGGTGAAATTGGCTATACAAATGCAGATTATGGATTAGATTGCAATTCAATGGCTGTTTTAAATGTTATACATTCTCAATCACCTGATATAAATCAAGGTGTTGTGGGAACAGGTCTTGAAGAATACAAGGGGCAACAAGGTGCAGGAGACCAAGGTATGATGTTTGGGTTTGCTTGTTCTGAAACACCAGAATTAATGCCTGCTCCTATTACTTTTTCTCACGATATTTTGCGTCTTGCATCAAAATTACGAAAAGAAAAAACAATTCCATGGCTTAGACCAGATGCAAAAAGTCAAGTAACAATTGAATATGATGGGCATAAGCCATTAAGAATAGATACCGTTGTTGTTTCTCATCAACATGATCCAGAAGTTACACATGAAACAATAAAAGAATGCGTAATTGAAGAAATTATTAAACCCGTTTTAAATCCTACAGGTTTAATGGATGCAGACACTAAATTTTTCATAAACCCAACAGGACGATTTGTTACCGGTGGGCCTTATGGAGACACAGGTTTAACAGGGCGGAAAATTATTGTTGATACGTATGGTGGAATGGGTAGACACGGTGGGGGGGCTTTTAGTGGAAAAGATCCATCAAAAGTTGACCGCTCTGCAGCTTATATGGCGCGATACATTGCAAAAAATATAGTGGCCGCAAAACTTGCAGAACGATGCGAAGTACAACTTGCATACGCTATTGGTGTTCCATTTCCAGTTTCTATAATGATAGATACTTTTGGAACGGGAAAAGTGGAAGAGGCAGCACTTTCAAAGGCTGTAAGCGAAGTATTTGATTGTTCTCCGGG
>CAYJHL010000129.1:4268-5548 GCA_964369585.1 uncultured Treponemataceae bacterium
CCAACTGAATTTATGGATCATGCGCATCACTGGCTTATTCTTCAAGGTAGATATACATGCATAGCGCGTAATCCAAAATGTAATGAATGCATAATTGAAGATATTTGTAAAAAGAATGGAATAGAAAAGTAAGGGAGAAGTTATGGAAGAAACAGCTAAAGACGTTATAGGAGCAGCTGAGACTGCTTTGAGTTCAGCTTTTAATTTAACGGATAATTTATCTGGATTAAAAGGCGTATTTACATGGGATTTTTTATTTAAATCAATTAGCTTTATTGCAGCTATTCTTCTTTTATACATTACGTATAGAGTGATATTAAAAATATATAGAAAAGTAGCTAAAGAAAAGTTAAAAGCGCAAACTGCTCTGTTAATTGAAAAAGGGATAAAATATACTTTTTATGTACTAATTGCATTATATGTTTTAGATGTGTTTGGAGTAAACCTAAATGCACTTCTCGGTGCTGCGGGGATTTTGGGAGTTGCAATTGGTTTCGCTTCTCAAACGTCAGTAAGTAATATTATAAGTGGGTTTTTTGTATTAAGTGAAAACACCATAAAAATAGGCGATTTTGTAACTATTGAAGATGTTGTAGGAAACATTCATTCTATAGACCTTTTGTCGGTAAAAGTATTAACAACAGACAATCAACTTATTCGGGTTCCAAATGAAACAATTATAAAGGCAAATCTAAAAAATACTACATACTATCCTGTTCGGCGTGTTCAAGTAAGGCTTTCAGTTTCTTATGATACCGATTTAGAACTTGCGTATGAAACACTTATGAAAGTTCCAAATATGTGTGATTTAGTAGTGGATGATCCAGAATCACAAGTGTTTTTTGATGGATTTGGAGATTCTGGAATAGATATAGTGCTTGGTGCATGGATAAAAAAAGAAGATTATATTCCTGCAAAAAATCAATTGTACATTGCGGTAAAAAAAGTGTATGATGAAGCAAAAATTGAAATACCATTTGCACAAATTGTAATTCATGATGGAGACAAGGCTCCTTCAAAGGCTCCTGTAAAAAAGGTAATCCAAAAAAAGGAAATTACCAAAACCCCGGTAAAAAAAATAGCAGAAAAACAACCGGTTGAAAAAAAAGTTACAAAAACTAAAGCATAAAAAAAGGGAGCCTTGGCTCCCTTACTTATAACTTACTGAATTATACAGTTGTAGGTGTTCCGTAGAAACAATCTTTTAATAATTGTGTCATTTCTGCTGGAGTTGGTTGGCGAGGGTTAGAACCTGTACAAGCGTCCCCTATTGCATTAAC
>CAYJHL010000130.1:0-2121 GCA_964369585.1 uncultured Treponemataceae bacterium
AAAATAGTTGCCAAGTGCAATAAATGGACCCATATTTACATGATATGTTTTATGGCTATATTCATCACTAAATACATTGTTTCCAGTATTGTTAATAGTATTTGCAGGTATATAATCTGGATATTGTAAAAATAAAGAATTGTGAGTTGCTTCATTTACAATAAGATTAAAGCCAGAGGTTTTATTACTTACATTTGTTAATTTGGGAAGGTAATCAAGGGCTGAAAAATTATTAATATAATTTTTTAAATCTGGATTAACATTTTGTTCTTCCCACCATTTTCCGTTATCATATAAAGCTCCACGTAAGCTTGATGGAACCATTCTAAAAACAGAAAAGAAAAACAAATTTCTTTCTAATAGACTACTTTGTTTAATAAAATCTATATTATGTTCATGTGTCCATTCTTGAGATTTCGATCCTACAATATTCTTTGCTGTAATTTCAGGCCAAGCAGAAAATATTCGGTTATCTGGAATATAGCTATAATTTGCCCATGATGCATCAGTTATAGTAGTGGTAAAACCATTATCAGAAAACAAGACAGGTAGAACAGAAAGCGACTCATTATGCTTACTGACAAGCGTTTCATTTTCTCGTTTATTTATTTCTGATGGTAAATATTCATAGCCTCCATACAAAGGAGGGGTTCCCATTAATGTATGGCCATTAACTGAGAGCGTATTTGGGTAATACGTAAAGCCATTAAACTGCTCTTTTAGTTCTGGTTTTTCTGCAAACATTATTGGTACAAACGAACTAATAGCTCTATCGAGCATAATAATAATCACATTTTTTTCAGTTTGAGATACATTATAAATAGCTTCACTTGTAATATTTATGGTATCAGTTCTAGTGTTCTTGTATGCTTGAAAATTACTCTGTATTGAAATTATGTTATATGTGCTCAGTAATAAAAGCGTAGTGCAAGCAATTGAAAAAACTGGAAGTGAAATTTTATATGAAAAAAGTTTTATGAGTAATAATGGTATAATAAAAGAGAAAACTAAGATAATGCCGTCAAGAAGCATTTCCATTGTTTTAGGCATTTTTGGAATACCTGTTTCAAATTGTAAACTAGATGAAATAAGGCCATAATCTCCAATAATAATAAACGTTTGCATAACACTTACTATAAACAGCGAAAGAGCTATCCACGTAAGAATGTTTTTAACCTTATCTGAAAACAGAAGATACACTAGTGGAATCCAAAAAAGAAAAAATCCTATACTTTGTAAAAAAGCTTGAAATATAAAATATATAGGGTTATCATACGTTTCGATAAAAGAAAACTCTTGTACCGATGTTACTATAAGTGAAGAGGGTATAAAAAGACCTGAAAGAATTGCAAGCGATACTGTAGCTAGAAAAAAAAGTATATTTCTTTTTTTTGTATTTACTTGTAATGATGGCAAGAAGAAATTTGAAATAGATACTATACATTTTACACATAAAGGGATACTAATTATCACAATTGCAACTGCGAAAACAAAGAGCTTTCGAATCATAGACTGGTTCGGTATAAAAAAGAGATAAAAAATAGCAGCTATTCCTATTGCACAGCAAGATAAAATATAAAAAAGTTTTAATGGATTTTTTGTTTTAGTTATGAGGTTTTTAATTAACGAAAAGAAATTATTTAATGTCCAGTATAGGACGAGTGCAGAAGGTGAATTATATAAAAGAATTAGAAATATAATTGACATTCCATATAATTGAGCTTTTTCACGTATTGAAAACCCCTTTGTATATACTAGAGCTGAAAGTATATTTATAGCGGTCATTACTATGGGAAGTATGTTTATAGAATATGTTCCAATTGAAAAAAGCCCATCTGGGCTACCTAAGTTATGTATAAAGAAAAAGCCAGCCCCTGATAAAGATTCCAGATTTGATAAAAAATGGTATGCAGCTATAAAAAAAGGTATTTGAATTAATAAACCAATGGTACTACGCATTGCAAATATTGGATGATACTTGTTCTGTTTGTAGTAAGTAGACAAAATCATGTATTGTTCATCACCCTTGAACACTGCCTTGATTTTATCTACTTTTGGTTTTAGCCGAGCTTGTGTGTCGCGTTCTAACTTTTGCCATTTTTCTGCAATTGAATATAGGGG
>CAYJHL010000130.1:2221-5500 GCA_964369585.1 uncultured Treponemataceae bacterium
GAATAAGTGCCTTTTACATAATCTTGTGTTTTATACAATGCTGCACCACCAAAGGCTGAGTATACAGGAATTGAACGAGGAAAGAAGAATCTTTTTTGTATTTGTTGTAATATATCTTTCCACCATGTTTGACCTAGGTACTCTGGTCCATAGGGAAAACTGCTAGAGCGAAAGGCATATGCATCACGGTACTTTAAAGCCTTTGTTAAGCCATTTACACTCAATACATCGAGCTTGTGTTTAATAAATCTATTTAAAGATTTTACAATTATTTTTGGATTAAAGTAGAATACATCCGGATCAAAAACAAGTGTATATTCATAATCATTTGCCAGTGCTTTTGCTTTTTCAAGTAAAAAGTTTCTTCCATAGGCGATCATTTGTACACCGCAAGGAATCATTCGAGGCTTGTGTTTAATGGGTGCTATAGAATCTATCTCTTCTTGAGTGTAATCAAATGCATAATAATCTAAAAAATCATAGGTATTTTTAGCCTCTTCAAGTACTTTTTTTGTGGAATCGGTTGAATTGTTTTCATATACCAATACTTTAAATCGTGAAAAATACTTTTCAATTTTTGAAAAACGTTCTAAGGTTTTTTGTAATTGTTTTCCACTATTTTTTGTTACACATAAAATAATAAGTGAGTTCTTATGATTATTCATTGCTAGAAGTCCTACCTAAGTTAATTTTAAAATATTCTAAAGCAGAAAGTAGTTGGGTATCATTTTTTCCTTCAAAAACATTTTGTTCTGTTAAACCGCCTTGTTTATGAAATCTTTCATATAGGTAGTTTACAGGGTAATATGTTATTTTTAAGTTTTTAGCATGTATTAGAGTTGTATTATTTTTTGTTCTCGCTGCAAAAAACCAAATATCATCTGCAGTAGGACAAATTTGCATATAGTTTTTCTCTTGTAAATATTCTAAAATCATTGAATTGGGAGGGTACAGAATACCTCCATAGCCTACCGCAAAAAGTATTGCATCACTATTTGGATTTTTATCCCAACACTGATATGGTAATGGAAGTTTATCTGCCGATAACGGTACACCACGTACTACATTTGCGCACACTGATTCTTTGTTTTGTATATGAGAAATATATAAGTTTTTTATTAAGTGCTTTGAATAGTAAATATCATCATCAATTGTTATTATTACTTTGTTTGGATACTGTTTTAAGGCAGGAATAAGTTTTTTGTATGATCTAGTATCCTTTGTATATTCAACTTTTAAGCCCATTTTTTCTAATTTTCGCAACATATAGGGTAGCTTTTTATTTTGAAAAGATTCACAAAGATAGAGTATCACAAGTTCTGGTTTTTGTGATTGCATAAACATTGAATATATTGCAAGCCACGTACATTTTTGTAAACGAACGCCATAGCTTGTTAGTGAAACAATGAGACCTTCTGTTTTATTGTGAGCGTTGCATGGATTTATACCGAACAAAATTAAGATGTATACAGTAGCTTTGATAAAAAGACAATAAAATGTTAAAAGTATTCGTTTTATAATCCCAAATAATTTCATTTTCTTAAATCCTTTATAAACCACTTAAGCTGAGAGGCCCACTTTGCTAATGGATAGGGGAGTCTTTTAATTTCCTTTAAGCGTATGTTCATTTCTCTATTATCTAATAGCCTGTTTTCTACAACGCATTCAGGATGTTGCAGGGGAAAGTCTAGTTCTAATGCAGGAAGGCGAGAATAACGATCATGGTCTGTTGTATGTGTCGCATCTGCAGAAATGCCTGTATTTTGAATTAGATTTACTTTTGGGGCAATGGATAAGCCACTTTGTGACCATACGGCAAATACCCAAGCCCCATCCCATGAAGGTATCCGTCTTTTAAAGTATGCATCAAACAAACTTTCCCAGAAATAATAGTATGATTTTCTATTAAAAAAAGCAGATAAATACCTATTGTATCTATAATCTGGCCATTTTTTCATTTCTAGGTCATACGATTTCCATGCTCGGGCCCATGTTGCCCAACCCCAAATATGTACATGTCGACTAAAGTAATAACTATGTTCTGCATATCCTTTTGTTTTAGGATTTGCAAAAGCGTGATTATCGCCTGAAATCATCATTATGCGCTCATCATCTTTGTACTTTTCTAATAACTCTTCACAGTAAGGAAAAAAGCTTAAAGAAGGGAGGCAGTCATCTTCTAAAATTATTGCACTTTCTACCTGTGCAAATAGCCATGTGAGGCCTGTAGATATTCTATCTTTACAGCCCATGTTTTTTTCTGCAAAGTGGGTAACAACTTCGCACTTCCAATCTACTTCATTTACAATGCTTCTTGTTTTTTTGCAAAGCTCTTTTTCCCCAATTTTATGCTCTCTTGGCCCATCTGCAATTATGTAGAGCTTTGGTGGCCGTGCTTTTCTAACTTGATTAAGTACTTGGTGTGCATTATCGTAGCGATTAAAAATAATCATTGCAACGGGGCAGGTTATTGATTGTTCTTGCATGGTATTCCTTTTATACTTTTACCCAATTTTTAACTGCGAAATTATCAATTACGTCAGTATTGTCATTAGTCCATTTCGCAGGACAGGCTACTATTTTAGTTTCATTTTTATTCATAAATGCTCCCCACCAACTAAAGGTTGAGTTTGCAATTATATTATGCTTACACTGACTCATTAAATATAAATCGAATCCAGGATCTCTTCTATATTTTTCATTATGCACAAACGTTATACTTTCAAAGCCATCTGTAATACTTTTTGCGTACTCTAAATCATTAGTAAATACAAAAAACTGTGCAGCTGACTTTTCTTTTAGTAGTGTATTAATAGCTTTTTGATAATATTCCTTTGTGCATATGTTTGCATAGTTTGGCTCTTTATGATAGTCTCCACCTCTAATATGTAAGGAAACTGCTTCGGATTCACGTATAGCTTTGTACTCATTTGTATTTTTATATTCTTCTTCATACTTAAATTGTAAGACCATGCTTAATAATGGTTCCATGTCTAGTGCATAGAATTTGTCTTGAAAGTACTCTGTGAAATAATTTCTGCGTATGTATTTGTAAAAAAATTTGAGAGCAAAATTTACAATTTTTGAATTGGTCTTTATATATTTACATTTATTTAAAACATAATCATCGGTTTTAAATACACTACTAAAATCGTCTACATAGGTATCTTGTAAAAATATTACTTTTGTACAATGTATAACTTGGTATTGACCATAGATGTATTGGAATATTTGGTTTCCTAAGCCTGCAAAAAGTTTTATAACTATTGAGTTTTTCAT
>CAYJHL010000131.1:0-5497 GCA_964369585.1 uncultured Treponemataceae bacterium
AAGCATTCATTTTATTCCCCGTTCCCATACTAGATATAATTGGAACATTAAAAAACTTTGCCCTTTCAATTAGTAAAAGCTTTGCGCTTACTGTATCTATAGCATCAATTATATAGTCACAAGAAGAAAGTTCTTCATCCAAAAGATTTTCTGTTTTGTCATTAAAAAAAATTGAATACGCTGCCACATTTATAGAAGAATTAATATCAAGAATCCTTTTCGTTGCACATTCCGTTTTTAAAATACCTATTGTAGATTCAAGAGCATACAGCTGTCTATTAATATTACTTTCAGCAACAGTGTCATTATCAACAATTATAAAATTGCCAATTCCTGCTCTTGCAAGAGCTTCCAAAGCATAAGATCCTACTCCCCCTAAACCAAACAAAGCAATTTTTTTTGATTGCAAATCTTTAACAGCTTTTTCACCTATTATCTTTTTTGTCCTGCTAAATCTCTCTTCTCGCTGGTCTGTTGTACGCTCTTGGAATTCTAATGATTTTTCGATTTTCTCCATATGCCAACCTTCTTTTTTTCCCTTTTTTTTATCTCAGCTTGTGGATAACTTGTGAACAACTTATGGACGATTTTTTTATTTTGTAGCGAAAGCCGCCTTCTACCATTTTTTTCCTTTATTCAGTATTAAACTACAAAGTTTTCTATGAAAACAGAAAAAAACAACCTCAACGATAAAAACACCCTGTATAATTTTACCTTTATAAATTTCACTTTTTTAATATAAAATTCAATAAAAATACAAATATTTGTTCAATTTTGTCCAATTATTTAGTAAAAAAAGCACTTTTTATTATATTTCGGTGTTGTTAAATCCAAACATCACTTATTTTTATATGAGACAGGTACCAGCACCTGGCCCGCGCAGCAAAAAAAACCTATACATACGTAAACATAAGTATAGCAGAAAAAGATAAATAACGCTACTATAAGAAAATAGCTATACATCTGCCTGTGGATAACTTGTGCAAAAAAAAACAAAAAAAAAGAGATAAAGGGGTGTAACTTTTCTTAATCTTTTGTGTTATACTGTTGTAATGCCAGTATTTAAAGTTCAGCCAGGCGCACCCATGCCATATGGGGCTAGCGTAAAAAAAGAAGGTGTCAATTTTAGTCTTTTTTCTCGTAACGGAAAATCCGTTAGCATAGCTCTTTTTGAGAGAGAAGAGGATGAAGAACCTTGTTTTACATATACCCTAGACCCATTACTAAATAGAACCGGCGATGTTTGGCATATTCATATTGACGGAGCAAAAGCAGGCACACTTTACTTATACACTGTAGACGGACCATTCAATCCTATCAAAGGACACCGCTTTAACAAAGAAATTTTTCTTCTAGACCCTTACGCAAAGGCTCTTACAAATTCATCTTTATTTAAATCTTTACAACAAAAAAAGGAATCCCTAAAAAAAGACTCTTCTTCATATCAACAGGCCAAAAAAAAAGAACCTATGCCAAAATGTGTTGTTATAGAAGATGAAGACTTTGATTGGCAAGGAGATAAACCTCTTAATTACCCTTTAAGGAAAAGCATTCTGTATGAAACACATCTCAAAGGTTTTACCCAAAGTGAGACATCTGGTGTAAAAAATAAAGGGTCATATAAAGGGTTAATAGAAAAAATTCCATACTTCAAAGATTTAGGGGTTACAAGTATTGAACTTCTCCCTTTACAAGAATTTGATGAGTATGAAAATACAAATATAAACCCAAAAACAGGAAAACCTTTAACTAATTATTGGGGTTATAGCACAATGTCCTTTTTTGCTCCAAAAGCTTCTTATGCCGTTGATAAAAAACCAGGCCAATGTGTAAACGAATTTAAAGAAATGGTCCGAGAAATGCATAAAAATGGATTAGAAGTAATTCTTGATATTGTCTTTAACCATACAGCAGAAGGAAACGAAAAAGGGCCAACAATCAATTTTAGGGGATTAGACAATTCTATTTATTATATACTTGAAGATGATGATAAAAGTTTTTATAAAAACTATTCAGGTTGTGGCAACACATTAAACTGTAACCATCCCGTTGTGCGAACATTTATTATGGACTGTTTACGGTACTGGGTTTGTGAAATGCATGTTGATGGCTTTCGTTTTGATTTAGGTTCTATTCTAGGAAGAGATCAAAATGGAGATCTTATGGAAAACCCTCCTATGTTAGAGCGAATTGCAGAAGAGCCAATTTTACGAAACACAAAAATAATTGCTGAGGCATGGGATGCAGGAGGGGCATACCAAGTGGGATGGTTTCCTGGTGGACGGTGGGCAGAATGGAATGATCGGTTCCGCGACGATATACGTAAATTTTGGAGAGGTGATAACCAGTGTGTTAATGGTGCAGCAACTCGCCTCTCAGGTAGCTCAGACTTATATTTACGAGACGGGAGGAAACCTTTCCACTCGATAAATTTTTTAACAAGCCATGATGGGTTTACGCTTAATGATTTAGTGAGCTATAATACAAAGCATAATGAAGAGAATGGAGAAGAGAACAGAGACGGCTCAGATAACAATCTTAGTTTCAATTATGGGTATGAAGGTCACACCTCAAACAAATCCATAGAGCAGCATCGAATAAAACAAATTAAAAACTTCCTTTTGACATTGTTTTTATCACAAGGAACACCGATGCTCTTAGCGGGAGATGAATTTCGCAACACTCAAAATGGTAATAACAACTCCTATTGCCAAGACAATGAGACCGCATGGCTAGATTGGTCCCTTAAAGATACATACTCAGAAGTTTTTCTCTTTGCCAGAAAGGCTATTTCCTTTAGACTTCACCACCAAGCTTTTTGCAGACCAGAATTTTTTCTTGGACAAGATTTATCGTATAATAGCTTATTAGATATAACTTGGTTTGATGAACATGGAGATATTCTTGACTGGACAAAAGACAACACTATACTTGCATGTCGCATGGACGGAAGCAAGGCTGACATTTTTAGCGACAGAGATGACAACGATTTTTACCTTATGTTAAACCCATCGCCCAATGACATAACTGTTGTAATCCCAAAATCATCTAAAGGAACTACTTGGTACAGAGCTATTGATACATCTTTCTCTGCTCCAAAGGACTTTTTACCACCGGGCGAAGAAGAAATAATTTGTCCTACCATGAAATATACTTTAATCGCACATAGCATGGCCGTTTTGTTGAGTAAATAAGCTTGTTTTTATCTATAAAATAGTATATAGTAAAAGAAGATGTTCCACCACGGAGGCAATATGACATTTGATTCAAATCTTTTTAAAGAACGCTTAAAGGCTCGGTTAAAACGCCAGTATGGAAAGGAAATAAAATCCGCAACAATACGCCAAATTTATGATGCGAGTGCTGCTTCTATCCAAGAAATGACTATGGATAATTGGATGAAAACAAAAGCTGCTCATGAACAAAAAGGTGTTCGGTCAGTATATTATTTTTCTGCAGAATTCTTAATGGGGCGAGCCCTAGGAAACAATCTTATCAACACACTTTTAAAAGACGGTGTTATTTCAGCTTTGCAAGACTTAGGCATTGATTACAACGTAATTGAAGACCATGAACCTGATGCTGCACTTGGAAACGGTGGGTTAGGGAGACTTGCAGCTTGCTTTTTAGATTCTCTTTCTACCTTAAACTATCCTGCTTATGGATACGGTATTCGCTACGAATATGGAATGTTTGAACAACATATAGAAAATGGTTTTCAAGTAGAGTACCCTGATAATTGGCTTCGTCATAGAGACCCTTGGCAGATAAAAAGAAGCGACTTATCTGTAGAAGTAAAATTTGGAGGCCATGTTGCCGTTCAAAAAGATGTTACTGGAGAAAGTAAATTTTCCGTAGAAAATGCTGAAGTAGTAACTGCTATTCCATATGATACCCCAATTATTGGCTATGACACAAACACAATAAATACTCTTCGTCTTTGGAGAGCAGCCTCTCCAAATGGCTTTGATTTACAGCTTTTTAATGATATGCATTATAACAGATCTGTAGAAAGAAAAAATTCTGCAGAAAATATTTCCCGTGTTTTATATCCAAACGATTCTGGGGCATCAGGAAAAACATTGCGTTTAAAACAACAATACTTTTTCTGCTCTGCAAGTTTACAGGATTTAGTTCGAAAATACATATCTACCTATGGGGAAGATTTTACCGACTTTGCAAAATATCATGCTATTCAATTAAATGATACACATCCAGTAGTTGCAATTCCAGAACTTATGCGAATTCTTTTGGACGAATATTCTGTAGGGTGGGATAAAGCTTGGGATATTGTTTGCGCAACATTTGCATATACTAATCATACAATTTTGGCAGAAGCCCTTGAAAAGTGGCCTATTGATATTTTCCAAGCTTTACTACCTCGAATATATCAAATAGTGGAAGAAATAAACAGGCGCTTTAACTTAGTTCTTGTTGAAAAGTTTCCAAATGATTATGCTCGTCACAATAGAATGAGCATTATTGCAAATGGTATGATTCATATGGCATGGCTTGCAATCCATACCTGTTTCAGTGTTAATGGTGTAGCGGCTCTTCACACTCAAATTCTTGTAGATAGTGAGTTAAAAGACTGGGCAGAACTGTATACAACAAAGTTTAACAATAAAACAAACGGGGTAACACAACGACGCTGGCTCTTAAGTGCAAACCCTCTTTTATCTAGCTTCATTACTTCAAGAATAGGGGATGGTTGGCAAAAAGATTTTTCTCTCTTAAAAGGGCTTGAAAAATATGCAGATGATGAATCTTCATTACAAGAACTTTTAGAGATAAAGCGAAAAAACAAAACAGACTTTGCTAAATGGCTTGTTGAAACTCAAAATGAGTTTGTTGACCCTGAGTCAATCTTTGATACTCAAATAAAACGATTGCACGAGTATAAGCGTCAGCTATTGAATGTATTACATATAATCTATCTATATAACAAGCTATTAGAAGATCCTTCTTTTGATCCTCCAGCAAGGACATTCCTATTTGGAGCAAAGGCTGCTTCTGGATACAGAAGAGCAAAATCAATAATAAAGTTAATAACTTCTATATCCGATAAAATAAATAATGATTCAAGAGTTCGAGGCAAATTACGCGTAATTTTTGTTCCAAACTATCGTGTAACAGCAGCAGAAAAACTTTTTCCAGCGTCCGATGTTTCAGAACAAATTTCAACTGCTGGAAAAGAAGCTTCCGGAACAGGAAACATGAAGTTCATGATTAACGGAGCTTTAACAATAGGAACTCTTGATGGAGCTAATATTGAGATTGTTGAAGAAGCAGGAAATGAAAATGCATTTATTTTTGGTTTAACAGCTCAAGAAATAGCTGTAATTGAACAAGAACACAGTTATAATCCACAAAAATATATTCAACAAAACCCTGACTTAGCAAAGGCATTAAATCAGCTCATTGATGGTACTTTTGATGCAAATGTATCTCTTTTTAGAGAACTTTACGATTCCTTGGTGTATGGAGTTGAAGGACA
>CAYJHL010000132.1:0-5452 GCA_964369585.1 uncultured Treponemataceae bacterium
AAGTTTTTCTACCCCTTCAGGAATGTCTACATGAGTGAGATTTGTTTTAGAAAAGACGTTAGACCCTATCAGTCTTATGCTACTTGGAATATCAATATGAGTGAGCCCAGTTTCAGAAAAAGCGTCAGAACCAATGTAGCTAATGCTACTATTTTCCGGTATGGTAACAGTTTTAAGCTCATCATAAACATTTTGGTCAACAACGGTTTTTGCTACAATGTCCGTAATCTCTTTTCCGTGAAAACTGATTGGAATATCAAGGTGCTCTTTCGTTCCTGATGTTTTTATACTTACAGTAAAATTGGTAAATGAACTGTCATCAGCTTCATACGTAAAATGAGGATCATTATCTTGAACATATTTTGCATATATTATGGTATCTTTTTCTATGCTATTTATTTCTTGTACTGTAGCAGGTTGTTTAAAATCTTTATCGAAAAACCATCCAAGGAATATTACGTTGAGGTTGTTTTCATTATGCCGTAGCGGCAAGTCGACATATTTTTTGAATCCTATTTCACTCTGATAAATTAGAGTGTCTCCTACCATATAACTTATAGTATGATACGACCCAAATAGGCAAGAAGAAAAAAGCGAGGTAACCAACACTAAAACAATTAAAAAAAAGAATTGTAATTTTTTCATAAGTCCTCCTAATAAAAAGAGTACAACATTCAGTATAATACTATTGTATCTTTAAATTTTTTAGCTGTCAATCTTGAAAAAGTATAAAATAGTCAAAGAAAGTTCATGTGTGGTATCATGCCAGCAACACAAAAATATTACTTTACAATACGCCACTACTACCGTATACTTATAAAAGAGGTATTCATGAAAAAAATTATTCCGTGCACACTTTTGCTCCTTTCAATACTTTTCCCAGCATTTTCGCAAACACAATCTTTGCATTCTGAATACGACTCTATTCTCGAAACGTATGTTATAGATGGGCTTGTTAATTACGAGGGCTTAAAAGTAAATAGGGCATCTCTTGATTCATACTTGCAAAACCTTTCAAAAATAACAGAAAAAGAATTTCTTGGTTGGAATGGAAGCGATCAACTTGCCTTTTTGATTAACCTTTACAATGCAGCGACATTACAGCTCATCATAGAAAATTACCCTGTAGATTCTATTCGTGATATTGGAAATATTTTTAGAGGGCCATGGGATCAAAAAGTGGTGAATCTATTTGGAGAAAAGATAACACTTGATAACCTGGAGCATGATATTATACGTGTAGATTATGATGAGCCGAGGATTCATATGGTGTTAGTATGTGCTGCTATTGGGTGTCCTCCGTTATTAGACGAAGCGTATGAAGGTACTACTCTTGTTGAACAGATGGATAGGCAATCAACACTTTACCTACAAAGTGACAAGGGGATGATAATAGATAATGCAAATAAGGAAGTATACTTATCAAGTATTTTTAAGTGGTATGGAAAAGATTTTGATTCTGTTTTAGGCTTTGCAGAAAAATATAGTGGTAAAAATCTAGAAGGATTGAAAATTAAGTGGATTGATTATGATTGGAACTTAAATAAAATACGATAGAATGATGATATTTATATAAAAGAGGATTGCTGAATTTTTAATCTTAAAAACATTGACAAAGAAGATAAAAATAACTATACTCTCAGTGAGGTTGTTAGTGTACAAATGTGCACGTAGCAGCCTTATTTTTTTGAAAAGGAACAATTATAAACATGAAAAAAACAGTATTAGTTCTATTGTTATGTACAGTGGTTTTTTCAGCTTCTGCATTTGATAAAGGTTGGGTTTTGGGACTTAGAGCCGATTTTGGTGGTGCTTTAACATTACCGAGTATTCCATTGGAAGATTTAAAAAAATTAAATCCACTTGCGGAAGGAATGTATGGTGGTTTAAGTAACTTGTTGATGGGTGGTCAAGTATCCGTTGGATATATTTTTGATACAAATGAACTTTTCCCTGGACTAGAGAAAGACTCAGCTTTTAGCGGGATAGGTGTTAACGCTTATTTAGGTTTTGGGCAAGGAAATGCTTCTCAAAAAATTTCTGCAGTAGTAGATGGGACAGACCCTCCTCAGCCATTAGATATTTTTATAGTAGTTGATTATCTTCCTGTAATTAGTTTTGGTGTTGAAGCCGATGCACTATTTTTTGATAATCGATTTTCTGTAGGACTTGGCTTAGGTGCAAAAATGATAGCAGATTTTACACCTGAATACCTTGCATATGCAACTGATAATATTTTTGCAAGTGGTAATTCAAGTTCAGAAGTTGGTACTATTATAGTATCTGAAGAAATGATGACGCAGATGAATGCTTTTATGCTTTCGACTAAGGTTGAAGTTGGCTATCATGTGCCTCTTATGCCTACAACAGAGTTAGTGTTAGGGTTTTTTACGCAATTCAACTTATATAAACCAAAATATCTTACCGTTCCAGCCTCATTAGCTGCAATGGGTGGTTTAGACCCTAGTAAACTTCTTCCATCGCCAAATTTTTGGCTTAACACATTGGACTTCGGAGTTAACTTAGGCTTCTTAATTAGATTGTGATAAAGAGGAGTCTTCATTGAAATTGCGCAATTCTATTTTTCTTTCTATATTTTTAATTGTTACTCTTTTATCTTCTTGTACAGGTTTAGTTGGGGGAAGACGTTCTTATTATATGCAGCAAAACTTAGGCTCTCCAGCGGGGCCGGATGAACCGTCTGTTGCACCACCACCTCCATCTGTATCAACCGCACAAGATCCTTTTCTGTTCCCAGAAAATAATATTGTAGATGCAGGCGGTTTTACCGCAGCAGATATGGACTCTTGGACATTGGCTAGCTATTTTGACAAGCGAAATGTTGCTTTACATTCCTTTATTATCGATGGTAGTAAAATGTGGACTGAAGGCGATGCTACAAAAGGTGAGTATCTATTAACTGGTCAAGAAACATATACTGAAGTTGTATCTGGAAATATGGGAAAAATTAAAGATGTAACATACACAATGTATAAGGGCAAAAATGACCACTTTTTTCCTGATGACCCATATAATATTACCCCAATAAATGATGTTGTTCGGATGGAACGCTTTAGGTTTTATCGTTTTTTTGGAACTCCAGCATCAGGGCCAAAGCTAGATAACCGTTTGATGGTTATTGATTCAATGACAAAGCTTATTTTTGCATACTCAAAGCCTGTGAAATTTCAAAATGTTGTTGGACAAAATGTTCCTATCGGGTGGGAAGCGGTGGAAACAGCAACTGTTATATCGGGAAAAACCAGACCTTTTTATGAGTATGATCCTATTGGGGTGCTTCATAAGGATGGAACGGTAGAATTTTTCGATACATATGTGAATAATACTGCAGCTGCAAAATATGATCCTGTTATTGGTGACCCATCGAGAGAAGTCGCATCTTCTGGAAAACCTGGACGCTCTCCGTATTATGTAGTTGATGCACAAGAAGCTGCAGGAAGTTTTTTAGAAAATGTAAAGGGTAAAGAGTTTAAGACTAGGCAACAGTCTGGATCTTCAGAGTATTTACATACCTATAGGTTCAGTGAAGATGGGAATATTTTATATCATGAGCTAACAAAGTGGAGAGGCGAATTACAAGTGATGTCATCTCAAAATTTTTCAAATGCTCTCAGTGATAAAATTGCATTATTTGGTGAAAAAAAAATGCGTTTATCAGATGATTTAAGTGTATTGTATATCGATGATGTAAATGTAGGTAGTACAAATTATGAAGATAAGGGACCTTTCTTCCCTGATAGAGTAAAGGGACTTATCTATGAAGGTAGCGACTATATTTATACATTCTCAGCCGATGGACGTTCTGTTTCTTTTACAGGTAAAACTAGTGGGAACTATACATTAACGCGAGATGAAAAATATAGAGCAACATATGATAACTGGGGAATACAACTATACACAGAAAATAATACTCAGGATGATACCATAAAATGGTCTGAAACACCAGGCTTACACACTGATGTAATTACTCGGGCAGATTTTAATCCAGCATACCTACAAGCATCTACTGTTCCAGAAAACCCCGAAGAAGTTTTCTTAAATAGTATTAGAAATAAAACGTATTTTTACAGATGCGAAACAAGTGGACTATCTGATATACTCGAAATTGCCTCAGTATCTTCTGACGGAAAAAATATTACGCTTTCAAAACGAGAATGGCGAAAGTATAGTAATATTACAACAAAAACATTTATGTATACACAAAATGTTGATATGTCTGCATCCTTATATGGTAGTGATACTGTAACACAAGCCAATAATGGAAGTGTTTTAAGCCTCGATGGAAAGCAATTTAAAGTGGAATATAATGATGTTGGACCAAAATTTGTAGATAGGGTAAAAGGCTCTAGCTTTAGTGGTAGTGGTTACACCTATTCATTTTCTAGTGATGGTACTTCTATAGCAGTTACAGGAAAGGCTGACACTACGTATACACTTGTAGGCACAGATAATAATTCATATGCCGAGTATAAAGAAAGCTTTTCTATTTTCGGGCTTATTCCTTCAACTCGTTATTGGGGCGTAAAAATTGAAACTGATGGCTCTGTTGTAGATAGTGTAATACGATGGACTCCTACACCAATGCTTACGGAAAATACACACGTACTACCTGGTACTGCTAGTTCAAATCCAGCTTGGCTTAATGGCTTTGAATCTGATGTAGATTCATTAACAACAGAGGAAAAGTTTTTATATGGATTAAGTGGGAAAAACTATCGTTACCGTAGCACTACAGAAGGAACATCAGATATTCTTGAAACATATATTTTTGCTAACGATGGACGTTCTGCAACCAAAGAAACGCAAATGTGGAGAACATTGGAAAAAACACGTATAGATGGGTTAATGTTAAAAGAAATAAATAGTGAAGCTACAGGTGTTTTTAATATTATTGATATAAGTGAAAGTGAGGTAAACGGTGAAGCGGTTATAATAGGGGAGCTCACAATTACATTGTCAAACAGTGGAAATGATGCAGTATTTAGTAGAGAAGCTAAGAAAACATATTCTGCCAATTTTACTGATCCAGGCCCGCAGTTTGTAGATAGGGTAAAGGGACAGACGTTCAAAGGAAGTAAATATACCTACATTTTTTCAGAAGATGGTAAGAGAATTGAAGGTTCAAATACTTATAACGTTTCAGGATATGGAGATTTAGGAAATACTCATTATGATTTCAGAGTTTATAAAATGGAAACGTCTGCACTGCTTAAACACTACGGATTTCGTTTATACTCAGAGGGTGGTGGTATAGATAATATTCTTAGGCTAACAACAAAACAAGGTGGCAGTGGAATACCACTTCGCGATCTAGCAGATAATTATGGAGCAACATTAGTTCAATAATAAATATTATAATTTATGTTGAATAAACAATTTACACTAAAAACTCTGCTAAGGCTTCCTGAATCCGTTTGGGAAGCCATGCTTC
>CAYJHL010000133.1:0-5445 GCA_964369585.1 uncultured Treponemataceae bacterium
CGGTTTAGTAAAAATGTGTCAAGCCCACCAACCGTAGAAGAGGCACAAAAAACTCAACGTGTATTTTATATAAAAGGAACTTCTCCTGAAAGCATGAATATTACATTCGAAAATATAACTATAAAAGGTGGTTATATTGGTAGCAGCCAAGAAGAAGTTTTTGGTGGCGGAATGTATATTGACAGCGCAAATATAGCACTATCAGCCAACACTAATATAAGTAGCAACCTTGCATTTGGAGGAACTATATCTAATTACAACTATGTTGGAGCGAGTGGTGGCGGTATATATGCAATAAATGCAAATATTGAAATGCTTCAAAATGCAAGCATTAACAACAATTTAGTATTTACTGATCATATTGGTTCTGATTCTGAACTTTCGCAAGGTGGTGGTATCTTTGTTGAAAGCGGAAATCTTACAATGAATAACACATCTTCTATAAATAATAATGACACAGAAGATAATGGAAGCGGTGTATTTTTCGCAGGTAATATTTTTACCATGAAAGATAATGCAAAAGTACAATATAACCAATTTTCCAGTACATTTTCAGGGCAAGGTGCTATTTATGTATCTAATAGCTCTGTATTTAAAATGAAAGGCGGGGTTGTTAGTGAAAACACTTTAGAAAGAGAAAATAACTTTAATAATGGTGCAGCAGGCATACATATAGGCACTGGCGGAACACTTGAGTTAGAAGGAAACATTCAAATAACAAATAATACAAGAAAAATTGATAGTTCCAGTAACGCAACCGAACAAAGCAATATTCGCTTTGATGACTATTATAATGCTATAATCTATATAACAGACAGCCTTAACCCTGCATCAAAAATTGGTATTGCAACCAATGAGATGATGCCAGGTAGAATTATCGCAAAAGCAAATGGCAGTTACACAATATACAATACAGATATAAGTGCTCTCATTGATGAAACAACGCAAAAATTCATTACAACCGATTATGAAACAGAGCTCATACAAAATGGACAAACATTACGCATCCCTCCTACAATATATGTATCTGAAACAAGCAATACTAATTATGCGAGCGGATTAAGAACGTCTCCTATTAAAGAGCTTCAATATGCATTTAATAAAGTGGATTCTTTAAATTCAACTGACCCCGGAAGCGAAACATTCACCATCGTAGTTTCAGGGGAAGCAACACTTGATTCATACAATAACGGAGGCTATCCATATGGACAACAACCAGATGGTCTTTTAGAAATTGAAACAGACCGTGCACTAAATCTTATAATAAAAGGTAATGTTAATAACCATGGAGTGATAACAAGCAAAAATCTCACAGGCGATAATAGAAGAGCAATCTACATTTCTGATACGAGCAATCTTGACAATACCACACCTGTCAATGTAACTCTCGGCGAATATCTAACGATAACAGAAACACCTACAGGTGTAAGCGCAATTGAAGTTCAAAATGCAACGCTCACAATGGATGGAGTAAAAGTTATTAACAATGCAGACGATTTTAAACCCATTTATCTCCACTCATCTACTTTAAATCTTCAAGGAAACACAATTATATTTAATAATAACACTGATGGTGGTATTTCACAGCAAGAAGGTTTGATATACATTACAGAAGACCTCACTGCAAGTCCTATTCCATGGCAAGATAACAGCATCTATTCAGGCGTTATAGACTTTGGAGAAGGAGATTTTCAAATTCTAGCAGGCGAAAATCACCTTATAACCCAAAAAGAAATAGATATTATTGATTGGGGTGGACGCAATATTGGACAACCAGGAGAAGCAAATCAGACACTTATAGTGCTAGATTCATTTGACATAAATGATCAAAGTTCTGCGATACCTTCAACCGACAATATTGGTGTTGCAGTGCTGAACTACGCACCTTAAAAACAAGCACACTCAAAAAAACCAAAGCCCCGCGTGCAAACGCGGGGCTTCTTTGTGTCCAAGTTCCCTTTTTACTACCTTTAAGAAACTTTCTCAAGAAAAACAAAGCATTTATATGCCACAAAAAGCAAATATTTCCCCTGTTTTGTATCTTTTTAGCTTAAAAATTATAGCAATCATGTGTTATAATATAGATATAAAATTTTTGGTAAAAGGAAGGTATACTATGAATAAAAAATCACTTTTTGTAATAATGAGCGCACTTATTGTATCTTGCATATTTTTTTCATGCGATTCATTGTGGAATGTTCAAGACAATAACACAAGCAGTCTTGCGTTACAATTGGATTTACAGAACATTATACCTCCAAATGCTACCAGAAATACCGTAGCACGCACAATTAATGGCAATGATAATGTTATGCAGATTAATGCTACTATTTATAACGCAAAAACAAATGCAATAATAAAAACAGTTTCGGAAAATATTAACAAAAATGAGATTGATACTATCAGCATTACAATTGATAAACTTCGAACAAATCAAGAAGTATATGCTACAATAGAAATCACCCATAATCCATACTCTTTAGTTATAGAAGAAGACCTCAGTAACAATATTTTTGCCTACGAGGGCAAACTTGATACTACCTATTTTAAATCTATTTCTGATTCTATTATGCTAAAAAAAGGTGAAAACATTTTGGTAACGCACCCACAAGTAGTATTTGTGCTACCCTCCACTGAAAACATTCAAGAGGCAATGTCAAGAATTCAATATCATAATGAAGGAAACGATAACAATAAAGGTTATACACCAGATAACCCACTTACAACACTTGATGAAGCTTATAATAAACTGAAAGGAAATAACACAACACTTCCAAAAGGTGCAACTATTTATGTAATGGATGTACTGTCTTACAACTATGATGAAGATAATAGTCAAAGCCCAACCTTTACTCTAAATTACCCAGGCGCAACAATTAAAAGGTTTGCAAGTCAAAGTGGCATGCCAGATTGGGCTCCAAGTTTTATAAGTGTAACAGGATCGACACTCATCCTTCAAGATGTTACCATTGATGGGAATAAGGGATCATTTTCATCTGCGAGCCCTCTAGTAGATGTCGGACCACATTATGATTATAGTATAGGTAGCATTAGAGGGTCTTTAATTCTTGAAAAAAATGCTGTTTTACAAAATAATGCTGTTAAAGCGTTAGATGAATACGCTTCAGCCTATAGTGCAATTATCCTAAATGAATCAGAGGTGACCTTTAAAGGTGGTTCTGTAACCAATAATGACGGTAAGGCTGCAATAGGGATGCTAGACGAAAGCTCCATTATTTTAGAATCAGGCCTAATAAATGTTTCAGGGAACACTTCAACCGGAAAGTCAAGCGATATTGCAATATCCCCCGATGTAGACGGTAACGATGGGGAAAAAATAATACTTACAGGAACTATAGACGAAGCTTCGAGAATTGGCATAAACCCTGCGTTGAGTGGAATTCCTTCAACAGATGCAGTTCTTGTTGAGGCAGATCCTGTAAATGAAGTAACAATAAACAGTAAAAACTTTTTTCTAAATGGGGGAGGAACAACAAAGCTCAGTAGCGACAAAAAGCAATTATTGTATGTTCTACCTACAAACATAGATACTATAGTAATGGATGAAGTATTTGACTTTGATATTACTGGCAATAATGATATTGTTACATTTGATTATACTGGAGGCACCATTTACTATAATAGAGTGTTGCAAGATGGCGAAGATTCTAACACCATTATACAAACAATTCTTTCTCGGCTAGAAAACTATTCATTTCCAAAACCAGAAGGAGTTGAAAATATTTCTGTATCTCATAATAGTGGTATACTCGAATACTATTATATTACTTTTGAGGCTAAAGAAGGTTATTATTTTTATAATGTCGATAATGATAGCTACTCGAATGAATATGAAGTATTACTTGGCATAGGGGTCTACGAAAACACCTATTATGTAGACGGCTCTAAAGCAGAATACGGTGCAGATGGCAGTATTAATAACCCATACCCGCACGCACAAAGTGCAATTAATCAAATACTTGAAGGTAACGATGGCAAAACAGAGTTTACCATACGTATTATTGGTGACTCTAATGCCCACAAAGCCTCTCTTGATGACCAATACGACAGTAGTAATCACGCAGGGTATGTAGATGATGGACTTTTAGAAATTGATGGTGGCGACAAAGACCTTAAAGTACGCATAGAAGCCTACAATGGGCAAGCCTCGTTAAGCGCCTTAATATTTCCCGCAGACACAAAAGGGCGACGAGTTCTGTATGTGGCAAAAAAGGGTACTGGGAATGTACAAGTTACATTGGGAAGCGATTTAACACTTACAAGAGGTGGTACTTTATGGACTAACCCAGAGGCTACTCCACCTACTCCCCCTGTAAGTGATAATGCAACTCTTAACGGTGCTGGTGTTTTTGTTACAGGCGGTGCAACACTTATATTAGATGGCGCAACCATATCCGGAAACATTGCAGCTGAACGAGGTGGTGGTGTATACCTTGAGAAGGGAAGCACCTTAGACTTACGCTCAGGTTCTATAACCGGCAACACTGCTTTAGACCCAACTGTTGCAGGAGGTGGAGGAGTCTATACAGACAATGCATCAACAATAACAGGAGACACAGGCCTTGTTACCGGAAACACTGGTGGAGACATAGAAGCAGACTAAAGATACAATTCTCAACAACCCTAAACAAAGCCCCGCGTGCAAACGCGGGGCTTCCTTGTATCCAATCTCTATTTCTAAAACTAAATAAATCTTACCCAAAATTACCATTGACACGCGCCACGAATAAGATACCTCGACTTCGCTCGGTATGACACGAAAAGCGCACTCGTAACTAGTACCTCGTAATTATTAACAACTAACCAATGCCTCTAGCGCACACAAAATCTCTCTCTTTTCGCCTTCCATGGTTGCGCCCTCGCTATCAGCATAGTTTGCAATGCTATCCCCTACATCATCCTTAAAAACTACAACATTGTTTAAAATGCTCGCAGCTTTTATACCTCGAATGGACGCAATGGTAAAAAGTGCAGATGTTTCCATGTCAGAGCCCAAAACACCAAACTTTGACCAATAGTCGCAAACTTCTTCTTCGTTATCAATATAAAAACTGTCGTTACTTCTAATTATACCAACATGGTGCGTATAGCCTAGCTTTTTTGCAGACTCCACAACAGAATGCAATAGCTCGTGGTTTGGAACTGACGGAAATTGAGACGGAACATAGGCCTTAGAAGCACCATCATCCCGAACTGCACCAGTTGCAATAACAAGGTCTCCAAGTGCAATGCCCGTTTGCAAAGCACCGCAGCTACCAACTCTTATAATAAAAGTTATACCTATGTTTTTAAGCTCTTCTACGGCAATACCCATAGAAGCGCCGCCCATCCCAGTAGACATGGCTAAAATAGGCACTCCCTTGTAGGTTCCCCTAACACTTTTATATTCACGGTTAAAGCATAAAAACTCAACGTTTTCTAGAT
>CAYJHL010000134.1:0-5418 GCA_964369585.1 uncultured Treponemataceae bacterium
AGCATGAAAATAGACGACAAACATATTATTATTACCCCATCAAGCTTAGACAAGGGCAGAATAACTGCCGAGCAAATTGGGCTTATGACATTAGACGGTGAAAACTTAAGTCCACACTTAAAGCCAAGCATTGAAGCTGGAATGCACATTGCAATTTATAAAAAAAGAAGCGATATTAGTGCTATTGTACACGCACATCCTGTAATGGCCTCAAGCTTTGCAGCAATGAACATGAAAATAGATATTACCCTAACTGCTGAAGCGAATTTTGTTATAAAAGAAGTAGATTATTCTCCGTATGCCCTTATGGGTACCGATGGACTGGCAGAAATTGTTGCAAAAAGCCTTGAAAAGTGTAATATTTCAGTAATGAAAAATCATGGTATTTCTACTGTCGGGAACACCATTTTGCAAGCGTTTGACCGATTAGAAGTATTAGAAAATGCAGCAATAATGACCATAAATGCTGCAATGCTTAAATGTGTAAGTCCTATGACTCAAGAAAATGTAGATGAGATAAACGAAATGCGAAAAAAATAAGGTAAAAAAAGTGCATTTTTTTTGAAAAAAATGCACTTTTGGTATTGACAACTTTTTCTGTATTTGATATTATATTAATACATCGGGCGGCTAGCTCAGCTGGGAGAGCACCTGGTTTACACCCAGGTTGTCGGGGGTTCGATCCCCTCGCCGCCCATAAAACCTTGTAATTCATTTACAAGGTTTTTTTTATGCCTTATGGTTTTTTAATAATAAAAAAGGTGGTACATACTATGTGCATACCACCTTACCTAAAATAATTGTTATTTTTCTTCAGATTTCTCTTTAGCTTTTTTTTCTAAAATAGTAGTACAAAATGCTCTATCAGCCTTTGCAATATGACTCAATAACCATGTTACTAAAAACTTATAAAATTCTTTTCCGTGTGCTACATCGGCTACTAGAACATTTGTAGCTTGTTTCTTAACTTCACTTGCAAATGTTCTATGTTGCGATTTATGAAACTCTCCAGCTTCATACTCGTGTTGAATAAATAAGTTTTCTTCAGTTTCAAAGTGGTACACCGTATATGCAAGCAACTCATTAATAACTTCTTCCCTATTCAAATAGTAAGTGTTTTCATCACCCACAAGTGCATCATGGAACTTTTCAATAAACGAAACAAGCTTTTTGTGCTGCTCATCAATCTCAGGTACCCCTAATAAAAAATCATTATCCCATACAACTTTTGTTATCATAATTCTCTCCTGTATATGACAAAAAGATAGTATACATTTATGAAAAAAAAAGCAAGTAGAAAAGTAATACTAAATCCAAATTTAATACATCACAAATCTTTCATTGAAAGATATTTTTGGCAAAAAAGTTTATCTGATTTTGAAATATGACTAAAAAGCCATAAGGTTAAAAAATTATAAAACTCCTCACCTTTTTCTATATCTGATTCAAGCAAATCTTTTACCTGAGCTTCAACTTGATTGACAAACATAGTGTGCTGTAAGGCATGAGGTTCACGTGCATAATAATTTACTTCATCAAATAATTTCTCTTCACAGTTAAAATGATATACTGTGTATTTTACAAGTTCTTCGAGGATCTCTACCCTATTTTTTAGATAGTCAGTTTTATCACCCATAAGAGCATCAAAAAGCTTTCCAATAATCTCTACGAGCTTTTTATGCTGTTCATCTACTAAAGAGACACCAAGAACATAGTCACTACACCATGGGAATTTATTTATCATGTGAAAACCTCTCCAATTCAGTGTTAGTATATAACAAAGTATGAGTAAATTTCAAGTGAAAAATAACAATTATTTGGAAAATTAGGACTATATGCTATCAGCTTTTAACATTGATTGAAAAGTAGCCCAGGCCTTGTCTGACTTTCCTATATGGCTAAAAAGCCATGTAAGTAAATATGAATAAAACTTTGCACCTTCAATAACTGTGCTATCTTGAAGTTTATCACTATATCTACTTACCTCGTTAATAAAAGCTTTATGTTGAGATTTATGAAAATCGGCTGTTTGGTAATTAAAACTATCAAAAAGAGTTTCTTCTTCTGAAAAATGATATAGTGTATAATCAATTATTTCTTTTATAACAGTATCTCGCTTATTCTTATATACAGCTTCTCCAGCTGTAACAATATCATCAAAACTATTAATTAATTGAACAAGTCTCTTGTGCTGTTCATCGATAACTGCGACACCTAAAAGATAGGTATCATCCCACTCAATCCTCTCCATCACTATTCTTCCTTTATATTCATATACTCTATAAACAGCTGGAAACTTGAATAGTTACAAAAAAAAGGTACTAACACAATTATGTATTAGTACCTTTGAGCTGCACTGGATTCGAACCAGTGACCCACGCCTTAAAAGGGCGTTGCTCTACCTGCTGAGCTAGCAGCCCGTATGCAAAACGATTCATAAGAACGTTCAGCGTTTTATTATAATATCGTAAAACAAAAAAAGTGTCAAGTACCCAAGTTATTTTTTTTAAAAAAAATACACTTTTTATTAAAAAGTACTAATTATTTTTCCAAAAGCTTCCCCATCTGCTTGACGCAAATCCTTTTTATCACTTCCTTCAATAACAATGCGTACTTCTTTTCCTGCTAATGCTTCTACTGGTAAAAGAACTGTGCTTGGATCTACCTTAACATGAAGGAAGTTTTCAGTTACAACATGTATATCCTTTTTTCTAAATTTTTCAACAATACCATTAAAGGTCTTTCCAACACAACTTTCAATATACATTCGCTTATTACCTATAGCTATATCAGTTAATATAGTAACTCTTTCATTACATATATGCTGTGCTACTTTAGGTTTCATATCATATGCAGGAGTGTCTGGACGAGGAGAAAAAGGAAATGCATGAATCCATGTTATAGTACCATTCTCGCATAATGCGTTTGTTGCATTAAAATCATCCTCTGTCTCTCCAGGAAAGCCCACAATAATATCGCACGCAATAAAAGGATTTTCTTTTATACTTCTAAGACGTTCGATAGCACTTTTAATATGCTCAGCCTTATAAGGGCGAGCCATTTTTTGTAGAATAGTGTTACTTGCAGACTGTATAGATAAGTGGAAATGAGGTCTAACTCTCTCATGCGCTAATACAGTACATAAGTCATCTGTAACACTTTGCGGATGTAAGCTTGATATTCTAAAATGTATTTTTTTTGTGTTATCAAGTAAATACGCAAGAAGTTTTGTAAAGTCCATACCCTCACTGTTATATTGTGACAAATTTATTCCCGTTACGGTAACTTCACTATGACCAGACTCTTCAAGCTTTACTATACGTTGCAAAACTTCAGTCGCGCTTAATGAAACAGATTTACCGCGTGCAAGACAAATTCTACAATACGTACAACGACTATTACAGCCATCTTGTATTTTAATCGAGGAACGAGAGTGTTGCATAAAGGTATCAGTTGATAGCACAAAAGAACGTGGTTTATTAGCTTGAGTAAATTGTTCAATCGTTTTACTAAAATAACTTGTTATGTAATGTGCTAATTCCTGTGTGGAACTAGACGCTTGTAGATAGCTAGCTACTTCTTTTGGCAAGTCTGCTAGTAAATCTTTCTTAGTACCCGGCAAAACACATATTCGCGTATCAATATTTTCTATCAGAGCTTTTTCTAGCTCTGCATAGCAGCCAGTTACAATAAGACATGATTTTGGAAATTTGCTTAGCAAAAGTCGTATCAGTCTTCTTGCTTTTTGCTCAGCCTTTGCTGTAACTGTACAGGTATTAAGGATGCAAAGAATAGTGTTAGAATTTTCAGCAGTAGCAGACGTAAGACCACCCATTGTGCACGTAAAACCAGCATCAGAAAAACTTCGCGCTACCGATTCTGATTCAATTTGATTTACCTTGCAACCTAGTGTTTCAAAATGTATTATTGTATTTTGTATATTCAAAGCTAACTAAAGTAATTCGAGAATACGGTTATAGCCTCTTCTTGCATCGTCTCTCGTTGAATTTAACACAAGCGCTTGTTCGTAGGCGGCTAAAGAAAGATCATAATTTTTTGCCATTTCACGAGCGTAGCCAAGCCTAGTCCACCAATGATCATAAAGTGGCTCATTTCTAACAGCTTTTGAAAAAGAAATATCAGCATGATTATATTTTTCAAGGCGAATATATATTTCTCCCATATAGTAGTAAACATCGCCTATTCTGCCACCATTCTCTCCAACAAGTGATACATAATCTTGAAAGAGGTCTAAAGCTTCTTCATTTTTTCCTAGAAAATACTTAGCTTCGCCAAGAATTTCAACAACTCGATGGTCATAGGGTGACAGGTCTCTTGCTCTTGTTGCCCAATTCTCTGCTTCAGAGTTTTGTCCATTTTTGACAAGACTCCAACACATAACCACATATGATTCAACATTATTTGGATTTTCTGTGATTTCCTGCTCACATGCAACAATTGCTTCTGCGTATCTCCCTGAATTATACAAAAGTAATGCATCAGGCTTCGCTTGTTCTTGAGCTTGCACATTAAAAATTAAAGAGGTTGAGATTAACGCTAAAAATAATCCTTGTTTTACCTTACTTACTGTATTTTGAGTCATTATAATTTCCTTATGAGTCTTTTTTGTCTTCTTTAATCATAGTGCATCGGCCAGTAAATAAACACCCTGGTTCGAGTACAACTTTTGATGAGGCTATATCCCCCTCAACAGAGCCTGTTGAAGTAACAAAAACTAATCCTTTAGAATCTATGTTTCCAATAACAGTACCTCTAACTAGGACACGCTCAGCAACAATATTTGCCTCTACATGAGCTTCGTTATCAATAACAAGATCACTTGTTGCGTTAATTGATCCTTCAACCTTTCCCTTAATCATAAAAGGCTTTGCAAAACGGATTGTACCCGTAAAACATATATCACTCGCCAAAATTGTATCAAAATCTTCATCTTCGACTTCAAAAAAGTCTGCATCTTTTACTTGAAACATAGTATAATAATACCCGAACTTTTAATCAGAGTCAAGTCCGTAAAAATTGACATCCTGTCAATTTTTACTTACCGAGTTTTGCGGCAACGGAGTGTAAAGATTAGCACAAAACTCGAGTTTCTAATCTCTAAAGTGACATCCGTGTCACAAACTCACATGCCACAGCATAAGTCCCATCAGGAATTACACAGATTTATAGGATTTCTATTGTTAAACTATGCAGTAGTTGTTACAAATACAAGAACCTAAAAAAAAGAAAGTCTTTTATTAAGATGTAATAGAGTAAAAAGTATACGCAATAATACCCTAGAATTTTAAAATAAAAATCTGCGTAATCTGTGTAATCTGTGGTTACACCTTGAATTTTTACAATCATTTCTATATACTAAAACCTTGAGGATTGTAAAAAAATTACTGTATAGGAGAA
>CAYJHL010000135.1:0-5350 GCA_964369585.1 uncultured Treponemataceae bacterium
ATTTACATGGATTGTTGGATTTTGGTTTTTTTCAAAGTTTGTACCTTGGGTGTGGAACCGGATAAAAAATATATATAGCAGTGCAAAGAAAAAGATACATACAAGGCTCTAGTTTTAGTAATTTAGCTAAAATAATTATTGATTGCACAAGCATACAAAAAAAATCTGCGTAATCTGTGGATAAAAAAAACATAGTCATTGAAGGAGAAAATAATGACAAAAAAAGCAAAAACAGGAATTATTCTAGGATCTATTTTTTTTAGTCTTGGACTGATTTTAGTAGTAGGGACAATTATAGCAGGCGTTAGGCCTCAAAATGTACGTTATCTTTTAGCTAGCGCACAAAATGACTTTCCTTTTGGAGAAGAATCAATTGTATCTGAAGAACATGTAACATATCCTACAAAGGAAATAAAAGAACTCGATATTAACATTGATGTAGCACAAGTTTTTATTATGCCAGGAGAAGGCTTTACTGTTCGGGCTGAAAATACTGAAGATATGTATATAAAAAGCGTACTAGAAAAAGATGGCACACTCGAAATAAAAGATGAAAGGTACAAAGAATGGTTTAATGTAAACCCGATCAACCATCCTAAAGTGTATATTACAATTCCAGAAGGAATGCGCTTGAATGCAGTTGATATAGAAACTGATGTGGGTGCCCTTGAAGCAAAGAATGTTAGTTTTAGCACACTAAAGCTTGATGTTAAAACAGATGTTGGATCAATTGATATTGCGGGTATAACAAGTAGTGAAACTGATGCAGAAGTTGCAGTTGGATCAATAGAACTGCAAGGTACCTTTAGCGGAAAAACCGAACTTACTTGCAAAGTTGGATCCATTAAGCTCACATCTACAGGAAATATTGCTGACTGGTCATTCGAAAGTGAAACAACTTTGGGCTCTATAGAAATAAATGATAATTCAATGACAGGGCTTGGGAAACAAAGTTCGACATCAAAAAAGAACAATCACCTAGAACTAAGCTGCGACTTAGGAAGCATTAAGGTGGCAATAAACTAACAGAAAAATAAAGCAATAAAAAGAGGCTGTCGCATGAACAGAATTTGCAACTCCTCGTCACCTCGAGCGTAGTCGAGAGGTCTTTTTTGCAAAGAAGATTTCTCCGCTTCGGTCGAAATGACATATTATTTACTAGTTATTTTACCAAAAAGGGACTATAGCACTTTCGTGCGACAGCCCCTTTTTGTTAGGAAGTATGTTTATTTTCCTACTGTCACAGAAATTGAAACTGGAGCTTCTGCAAAATGAGCTAAAGATAATTCTTTATCATAATATGTTGGCTGCGTTCCTTCTACTATCTGAGGAACAAACACTAATTCTGAACCAATTTGAAAATGAATATTATCTGCAACCTTAATAGATGCACCTAGTCCAAAGCCTGAAATAGGAATCCAACCGTAAAAGTTTCCACCGGTACTTGATTCTGCTACATAGTCATAATCTGCATGGAACATACCAAGAATTAAACCGGAGTGAACTTCCAGCCTGTTTGGAATAATCTCTACAGTTAAGGCTGTTGGTATAGCAATATAAAAGTTCGCCGTATCTTCCATTGGTATTGTTACACCATCATATGTTTTACCTTCTTTTGGAAAGTCAATTGGATTAACTTGGAGCATTACAGTAGGTTCTATTCCAACTGTAGCTACATTATCTATTTCCCATTCTTTATGATACCAAATAGTTGTTTGAGAGCGAACAGGCGCACCTGTAGCCTCTGTAACATTATTCTCTCCAGGTGCGTCATAAGAAAACATTAAAGACTGAATAAGTCCATAGGTGTGTTTCTCTGGTGTTGTATATTCAGTTCGTAATATAAACTCTGGCTGAATATAATCAAGCTTTAATCCACCACTCCAGTGAAGTGCGGGTGCAATACTAAAACTTGTCCGAAGTATACTATCATTTATAGGGAGTTTTAATCCTCCTATAAACTCTGGCAACACGGAACCTTGCCCTGTATTATAATTTTGATCAAAGTATTGAAATTTAAATGACCACATATCGTTAAACCCAAGTAAAAAGTTAAGATCAAAATTGGTTAACATTGTAGACCAAGAACCGTAGGTTGGAAACAATCCAAAGTAAGCACCTTGAAAATAGACGGGTTCGAATTGCCGTGCAAAACCAAGAAGGTAACTATCATCGGTAATACCGTTATAAATATCGAAAACTTCAGGTTTGTTTTCCATCCAATATATTGGATCATCAAATGTGTCATATTCACTATCAAAAACACCAAAACTTGCAGTATGAATTGCACTTTGACGCGGTATATTAAGATAATCACGCTGAGCCATAACAGGCAGGCAGATGAAAATCAACAAACCGATAAAAATAATAATTTTCTTGCAAATAATACTATGCATACATAACCTCCAATGCATGAAATTACAACAAACAATGTAAAACAAATGTTTATTTTTGTATACATAACTATACCACGTAAACACTCGGTTGTAAATAGTATTATTGAAAAAAAATTACACTACAATGAATCAAAAAAGGCTTCAAGACCTTCACAAATGTCTTTATACGTGAGGTCAAACTTACCCGTATACCAAGGATCTGCAATATCACGCCTAATGCCAGTATAAGACATAAGCGAATGTACCTTGTGTTCATTTTTAGAGCCAACTATTCTCTTAGTATCTTGTATGTTGCGTTTATCCATACCTATCAAATAATCATAGTCTTCTCCATCCACTTGTGTTAATTGAATTGAACGTTTTTTTGAATAATCGATGTGTAGTGTATCAAGGATACGAGCAGTTCCGTGGTGCACTCTACTACCTACCATTGCGCTAGTGCCTCTAGACTCTACAACAAATTGTGACAAAAGTCCCTTTTCTTCGAGCATCTTTTTAAACACGAACTCAGCCATAGTAGACCTGCAAATATTTCCTAAACAAATAAATAATACTTTTTTCATGTAATGATTATAATGGATTGTTCCAGTTTTGAAAAGATGGAAATGGAGGTCTGCCGTCCTGGCAGCTTAACAACACCTTTGGTTCGATTCCCCATAAAAAAAAGAAACCCTCTTTCGAGGATTTCTTTTTTTTGGAGGTGGGGGGAATCGAACCCCCGTCCGAATGAGCGGACCAAAAACGTCTACAGGTTTATTGGTGCGAGGTAGTTGTCGGGAGACGGTGGCAGCACCACAAGCATCGCCTCCTTATTCTGGTAAAAGTCCCTTGCGAAAACCGGACGATCCGCAAAGCAAGCCCTGATTAACGTCAGGGCTCCAAGTCGTTCAGAGCGGCACAACTTGAGCCCCGCGATTATGCAGCTAGTGCGTAATCGTTGTAATTGTCATTATTGGCAATTATAAGTTTTGTCTGTTCAGAGGAAAGACGTCCTCACCTGCAGTTTAAAGCCACGAAACACACCCGTCGAAACCTGTGCACCCCCTAATAATAGGGTCAGGTTTGTAATTGGTTTTCGTAAACCTTACTGTAGTATAAATATATCATTATTTAAGCAAAAAAGCAAGCAAGGTTAATTAATAATGCATAATTAATAATTAATTCAATGGTTACATCATAGTTAAAAAATTCCCATCAACCACAAAGTACTAATTTGAAGTATAAAGAAAATACAAAAAACGGTTACAAACACGCATCATATTTGATGGAATCTGTAACCGTTTTCACTTTTGTATCAGTAATATTAATTATTAATTGTTAATTGTTAATTAAAAATTAGCCAAGGCGGACTCAATTCTAGCAATTGCTTTTTCTTCACCAAGGGCTAAAATAGAACCAACCAATGGTGGTGAAACTCTAGAACCTGTTACGGCCATTCTAAGTGGCATCATAAAGTCTCCAAGTTTTACACCAAGTTTTTCAGCATACACCTTTGCCAAAGCTTCTTGAGCCTCATGGTCTAATCCATTAAGTTCTTTTATAAAATCAATAGAAGATTCTAATACCTTTTTTGCACCTTCTGCATCAAGTTTTTTAGGAGTTAATACTTCGACACTTGGAGCTTGCACGTTCTTAAACAAAAAGCCAACCATTTCAGCAGAATCTGATAAAAAGTGAAGCCTTTCTTTAATAAGAGGCATAAGGTCTTTTAATTTTGCTAGAATATCATCGTGAGATAGGCTTTCAGCCCCTGCATCAAGCGCAGACTTAGCAATACAAAGCTTTCCGTTTGCATCATAGTCAATACCAGAATACTCGCCACCAACTTTTGGGGCAGGGAATTCTTCAGATGCTTGAATAGGAACTGCAGCATCTCCTGTCTTTGTAATAAATGGAAGAAGTCTTTCTAAAAGCTCATCATCGCTCATTAAACGCATATATTGGCCATTAAACCATTCAAGTTTTTTATAATCGAATACAGCACCAGCTTTGTTTAAGTGATCCATTGTAAATAGTTTTTCAAGGTCTTGCATTGGGAAGATATCTCTACCTTCTTCATATGAGCAGCCAAGCATTGCAACATAGTTTACTAGTGCTTCTGGAATATACCCGCGTGCCTTAAACTCATTTACACTTGTAGCACCGTGGCGCTTAGAAAGCTTTTGACCATCAGATCCATTTACCATAGGAAGGTGGCAAAACTCAGGATGTTGCCATCCAAATGCGCGGTATATTTGCACGTGAAGTGGAGTTGACGGAATCCATTCTTGTGCGCGCATTACGTGAGTAATTTTCATATAGTGATCGTCAATAACATTTGCCAAGTGATAAGTTGGGAAACCGTCTGTTTTTAATAAAACAGGGTCTGGGCTTATATCTTCATTTTTCCATTCAATGTCGCCTAAAAGAGCATCGTGAAACACGGTTGTTGCTTCTAGCGGAATTTTTAAGCGAATTACATAAGGCTTTCCAGCTTCTAAGTTTTCTTTTATTTCTTCTTCGCTTAGATGACGACAGTTTCTGTCATATCCTGGAGGCATTTTATTTTTTTGTTGTAAGGCACGAATACGATTTAAACGCTCTTCATCACAAAAGCAATGGTATGCTTCACCTTTTTCAACAAGTTCCATTGCGTATTTTTTATATAAATCAAATCGCTCTGATTGTACATACGGGCCGTATTCACCACCCTTTGGCCCACCTTCGTCCCACTGAATATTTAACCAATCAAGTGTGTCATAAAGGTTTTGAACATATTCTTCACCAAAACGCGTTCTATCGGTGTCTTCGAGACGTAAAATAAACTTGCCACCTTTTGAGCGAGCAAACAAATAATTAAAAAGGGCGGTTCTAACACCACCAATGTGTTGCATCCCAGTTGGGGATGGTGCGTATCTAACTCTAACTTCCATACCTTATTATAGTAATTATTTATCTTTTTATCAAGTTTTTTT
>CAYJHL010000136.1:0-5302 GCA_964369585.1 uncultured Treponemataceae bacterium
GCAACCTTATTGGATTTCTGTCAAGCGTATTTATCCCTATTTTACCGAAAGTATTTTCTTAGAAAAAGAACAAATACAACCGATACTATTTATATGAACAAAAAAAATCTTTCTGTAATACTACTTCTTTCATTTTTATGCTTGGATTCCATTTTTTCTCAAGAGGAAGTTGCAACAAAGCCTACTATTTCTTACGATGGATCAGGTTCGTACTGGATGGTTGAGCGTTCTGATTTACGTCGTTACGATAACGGAAGGTATACAGGCTTAACACAGAGAGAAGTGAGGTCTTTTGTTCATCCAATTAGTGCACCGCAGCAACGAGAATTGAAAGGCGACACCATATTAAATGCTTCAAAAAATGCAGGAGTTGGTTCGTGGTTTGATGGGAGTTTTTTTGTATCTGAAAAAACACTTTCAAACCAAAGACAAACAGCACTTGGACTTGATGAAGCTATACCTGCAACATTTTTTATTTCTCCTGATGGCATACTCATTCCCATAGTAGATAATGGGTTTCCGACATTTAGAAGTTTTCCAGCATTTCCAAGAGAAGCATTAAAGCCTGGAGATACGTGGCTTGCAGATGCCGTAAGAAGTGTTGACCCCTTAAACAAAGGAATATATACAAAATTAAAAATGACGGTTCAGTATACCTTTGTTGGTGAAGAAGAATACCTTGGAGAAGAAGTCTTTAGAATTCGGGCTCAATGGGCAACGCGATATGGTCAAACAAATTGGGATTTTGATGGTGATGCAGATTTATTGCAAGCTAATGGTTCTCATAAAGCAAATATCATTGTCCTAAAAGATACTGGTGCAGCAATATTAATTCAAGATAGTGTAGATGAAACATTCAAATATGCAAACGGACAAACCGTACAATTTAAAGGAAATATTAACCTTTTTACAGAATTTCCACCTGCTGTAAATACCGATGAGATTTTACCTTCTTTAGGAAAAATTGCGAGCATTGCTCCTTCTACTTCTTCAACTGCAGAACGCATCCCTCCTGACTCTGTACAATATCCTCCGCAAGAAAGTGCCTCTGAAAGTTTTTCAGAGCATGATTTACCAAATGCAAAAGTGCCTAACAGCACTCTCTTTCCTTCTACGGAAGAAGAATTTTCTACTGCTAAGGAAGATACAGTGTTACCATTGCAGCCAGAAAGTATTACAAACAATATGCTCGTAGAAAAAACCCCCGCTGGTCTTAGATTGTCAATTAGAAACATTCAATTTTTGCCCGACAGTGCAGAATTTTCTCCTAATGAATACGCTCGTCTTGATATGATTGCTGAGACTCTTTTAAGTATCCCTGATGCACAATTTTTGGTTGAAGGGCATAGTGCATCGGTTGGAAACCTTCGTGGAGAAAAACAACTCTCTATAGAAAGAGCAAAAAAAATTGCTGAAGAATTATCTGCAAGAGGAATAAGTCCTCAACGATTTATAACTAATGGGTTCGGTTCAGAAAGACCCATTGCATCTAATGATACGTTCGAAGGCAGAGAAGCAAATAGACGCGTAGAGATTACTATATTAGAGTAAAGATAGCAGTTTTATTATTCGAGGGTTTACAAAAAGCCATTATAACGTTATAGTTTTAATATGAGTAATAAAAATATTTTTAAGGGCTTTCTTGCCAAGATATTTATTCTTCTTTTAATTATTGTAATTACAGTTCTCCCGCCTCTTTTACTTATATTACTTAAAGTATCTATGCCTTTTATAATTATAGTTTTAATTATTGACAGCATTATTTTGTTTGGAATCTACCAAACGTTTATTGCACGCCCACTTAACAAATTAAATATGTATCTTAATGATATTAATGATAATGACTTAAGCCCTCGGTGCAATGTTGGAGTTGCAAGCAAGCAAATGGTAGAGGCAGAAGAATCATTAAATAAAACAATATTAAGCAATTTCAATGATTTAATCGAAAATGTAAAAGCTGCAGTATTAAGCGCACAAGATTCCTCTAATGTGTTTTTAACTGAAGTTCAAAAAGCAATAACCAATGCCTCTAGAATTTCTTTAGGTGCAGATTTTATTGGTTCTCGCGTAGAAAACCTTGAAGAGCTCTTAAATGCATCCCTACAAGAAAATAATACCGTTCAAGAAAACATAACGGAGTATGGCTCTTTTATGGATAACCAAGTAAAGTCAATTGCTCAAACCGGAGAACTTATAGAAGAGATAACAGTGCGACTAAATGAATTTTTAGAAGGCCTTGAGGATAAAAAGGAAAAATCTAAACAACTCGATACTCTTACACAAGAGTCTGCAAGCACTGTTGAACAAACAATTGAAGCAGTAACAAAAATATCTGAAAATATAGGAATTATAAAAGACACTATAACCATAGTTGCTTCCGTAGCAGCTCAAACAAATCTTTTAGCAATGAATGCTTCGATAGAAGCAGCTCATGCAGGAGAAGCAGGGCGTGGCTTTGCCGTAGTAGCAGAAGAAATTCGAAGCCTTGCAGAAAAAACGGCAATACAAGTACAAACAATTACGAGCTCTCTCGTAGGAATGAATGATCTAATAACACAAGCGGTGACCCACACTAATTTAACAGGCGTTGCCTTTGAAAAAATCCATACAGGAGTAACAGAGGTTGTAGATATTTTCGATTCTGTTATTGAGTATTATGGTGAGCTTGGGGAAAAGAACAGGACCATTCACGATAGTTTTGTAAGTATACGCAAAACTGAAGATGAGATATCTGAGCGAATGCAAATCATACAATCTAAGGTGGACTTAAATGTAGAACACCTAGAGGGAATTCATGACAGTACTGAAAAAATTCGTGATATATTAAAGCGAAACACAGAGGAAGCTTTACATCTTAGTCATGTGCAAGCACCTATCTATGCAAATGCTGTTTATAATGGGAAAAAACTAGAACAGATACGTAAATTTATCGATATTTTCCACTTAGCAGATACGCCATATGACATGTGGAAAGCGGACAAAACAGAATTACATGCCATTTTGGAAGCAATTTTTGCGCACCTCGACTGGACAGTAAAAGTGTTAGACTTTTTGCATGGCAGATCGGATGAAGTACTTCCTTTTATTCCTGAAAAAACAACTGAATTTGCTAAGTGGCTATATGGACACCAAGGGAAAGCCTGCGCAGACCATCCGGCCTATGAAAAGATTCAGGCCCATGATAAAATAATACACGAAAAAGCAAAACTCGTTGAAATGCTTACGCTTGCAAAAAAAGAGCAAGAGGCTACAATTGAGTTTTCAGAACTACTAGAATATTCACGTGAAATGATAGTACTCTTAAATGAATTAAAAATTCATATTATCAAACGCTCAATCAATCCCGAAGCAAAACTACATACTGATTCATATGCAGAAGTAGACCCTGAATACAACAAAGAAGACGCAAAAACAAAAGCTCTTCTTCAAACAGACGAAATAGAAATAACACCAAACAAAATGGTAGCCGAACAAGCTATTTTTATAGAAGAAGCAAATGAGCTGGAAATTGTTGATGATTTAGAAGATCTCGAAGATTTAGAAGAACTTGATGATTAGCAGTCTAGCTCTAGTCCATCATAAGAGGGAAAAACAGCTAGATTATTTTTATTATGCTCTGTAAGCCAATCTTGAATTTGTACATGCGAATAATCATGACTTATATGTGTAAACCATGTAAAATTTGCACCAATTTTTTCTGAACACTCTAAACTTTCATGAAAACAAAAGTGTGTTGAATGTTCTTTTTCACGAAGGCTATCAATGACACAATGCTCTACTCCTCTTATCAGCGCTATTGAATTTTCACTTATAAAATTACAATCAGTTATGTATGCAAAAGATTTTTTTGTTATAGTATCTGTTATTTTCCAACCACAGGCTTCCAAGCAACCATGCTTTATAGGAATCGGAACGATCTCTAAACACCCAATACACAAAGGGTTATTATCTGTGTATACCTCTGCACAAACAAGTTCCAGATGAGGCTTACCACCACCTTCAAGTGTCGGAGTAAAAACATAATCAAATCGGCTTTTTATATCATTAAGTGTTTCTTCATTACTAAATATACGCAAAGGATCTTTTTTTTCTGATGCCTTTGAAACTTTTTTAGGATTCCATGTGTGTGAAAAAATCCGCAAATCGTCGAGCCCATGAACATGGTCTGCATGGGAATGTGTGAGTAACACTGCATGAGCCTTTGAAAGACCAAAACGTAGCGCTTGGAGCCTAAACTCTGGGGAAACATCTATTATAACTGTAGTGCCATCGCTAGCGTATACGAAGGCTTCTGTTCTATTCCTGTTATCTCGAGGATCGCTTGATTTACAAACGGCACACTCGCAGCCAATAACAGGAATACCATGACTAGTCCCTGTTCCTGCTAAAACTATTTTCATTTTTTCTCACTATTGATTGGTATATTGTTCAATAACTTCTTCAACATATTCAAGTTGAATATTTGCGGTTTGGAACATAGCTTCACTTTCTGCACCTGCATGATATTTCTTTTCACATACAACGCGAGTAATACCACAATTTATTATTAGCATTGCACAGGTCCTGCAGGGAGTCATTTTACAGTAGACCGTTGCACCTGCAAGAGGGATACCGTGGCGTGCAGCTTGGCAAATTGCATTTTGTTCAGCATGAACGGTTCGTACACAATGGTTCGTTTCGCTACCATCTTCGTGAATCATTTTTTTCATTTGGTGACCAACATCATCACAATGAGGAAAACCAACTGGAGAGCCCACATAACCCGTTACCAATATTTGGTTATCGCGTGCAATAACGCATCCTGACTTACCTCTATCGCACGTTGCCCTTTTTGCAATGGTACGCGCAACTTCCATAAAGTACTCATCCCAGGTTGGTCTTTTTTCTTGATTTTCCATCTTAATCTCCTATTTAAACGCTTTTTTAATTTGATCTATTTCATCGCGCAAGAGAGCTGCTTCTTCGAACTCTAAGCGCTCTGCATGTTCGTGCATTTGTTTTTCCATAAACTTTAAGAGCTTTTTGCGTTGGCCTGGTATAAACATATTTGTTGCGTCCTTTATAACAGAAAGCTCTGTAAACACCGCTTCTTTTTTTTCTTCGTTTTGGCGCACTAAAATATCTTCTATTGCTTTTGCGACCGTTGCTGGTGTTATACCATGTTTTTCGTTATATTCTTCTTGTATTTTACGTCTGCGCTGTGTTTCTTCTATTGCCTCTTTCATGGCTGGGCTCATTTTATCGGCGTACATAACAACGCGCCCTTCACTATTTCGTGCTGCACGCCCAATAATTTGCACTA
>CAYJHL010000137.1:0-5192 GCA_964369585.1 uncultured Treponemataceae bacterium
AAGGGTGCTTTTTTATTTACAAAAAAGAGAAACCATGTTATGATAAATGTACAAAATTAAACAAAGGAAGGAAAAATGAAAAAATTATTAGTATTATTTTCTTTTAGTTTTATTGTGTTTAATCTCTTTTCATACGAGGATAGTGATGCTCATAAAAGAGATTCTATACGTTTTTCTGGATTATCTTTTTCAAACATAACATCAGTAGACTCAGGGGCTACGAAAAACGAACAATTGTTTGGCTGGCATACTTCTGCTATTAAAGAGCGTAGATGGGGTGACCTTTACACAAAATTTGGAATTATGTATAACATAAGTGCGGAAGATTCAAACGGGGTAATTGGAATACCTTTTCCTTTACAAGAAGAAATAGATGACCTTGACTCAGACACTTTATATTTCCCAACAAAAAGGGGATATGCGTTTAGACCCAAAATTTCAGAGACTACCGAGATGGTTCTTGTTCCTTCTATAGGAGTAGGGTTCCTTTGGACTGATATAGAGTATGAAACTAATAATACATCAAGTAGTGAATATACAATGTATGAAGGCTATATGATAGGGTTTGATATGAGTATAGGCTTTGATGTTTCTATGATGCATCGTTTTTCAAATATGTATTTGCGTTATGGGGTAGAAGTGAATATGCCATTATTTCAATTAACAGCATCAAGAATGAAAAAACAAGAAAGTGAAGATGGGGTTTACTATGGAAGTGCTTTGAAGGCCTCTTCAAATGACTTTATTGGTATAGATGATGTATTTAAATTTGAAGCTAGCCCTTATATTGCCATAGGTTTTCGCTTAAATACGAAGTATGATGGTTGGTTTGAGGTCGAAGAAATTGAGTCTATTGCAGTTCGTTGAGAGACAGCATCTTTTTGACTTGTTAAAATACGCACGAAAGTGACTTCAATTGAGGTCACTTTTTTTATGCATTTGTAGAAAAAGTCTACAGTTTATTAAAAATAGAACAATAATAAGTACATAAAGATTGTTTTAAGCGGAGGCCTATGAAAATTTTATTATTAATTACACTATTTTGCACTTCTTGTACGATGCCCATTGTAACTAACTTAAAAAATGATAACCCAGACCTTGTTACGATAATTACATGGAATTTGCAAACTTTTTTTGATGCTCAAACCCAAGGCACTGAATATGATGAGTTTAAAAGCGCCAAAACAAAATGGAATGAACAACGGTATATTGAACGATTAACCATTTTATGCAATGTAATAGAAAAAACAAAGGCTGATGTATTTGTTTTTCAAGAAATCGAAAACAGTGCAATTTTGCAAGATATATCAAATAAACTCGCTTCTAATCCAATACAGTATGCGTATTCGAGTTTTTCTAAAAATAAAGACGATGCATTGGGTATTGCAATTATGTCTCGCTTTCCCCTTAAAAATAATGCTGTACATCATATTGATTATAGGGCAGCAATGGGGTTTTCAGACTTTGAAACAAGCAAGGATATTTTAGATGGAACATTATTAGAACAGCCATCAATGCGCGGTATTCTTTTCTCTCAAGTGGAGGTAGATGAAAACAAAAGCTTTTCTCTTTATGCATGTCATTGGAAATCGAAGTACGGTGGTGCTGAAAAAAGTGAAGTGTGGCGCAACGCTCAAGAAAGGCTTTTAGCAGACATTCTTTTACTGGACAAAAATGAGTATGTTGTAACAGGAGATTTTAACAGAACACTTGAAGAATTTGTGCAGAGTACTGATGATTCCATTTTGTTGCGTGGAAGCGTAGGTCATGCTTCCGTTCTCTCTGCTTGGAATGAATATAGCGAATATATGCAAAGCAAAGGGTCCTATTTTTATCAAGGTGTATGGGAAAAAATAGATCACTTTTTTTACAGTGAAAATTTAGAAGTGATAGATTTTAATATTGTAAACGAATCAAGACTCACAACAAATGAAGGTTTTCCTTATCGATACGATATATATACAGGAAAAGGGGTCTCTGATCATATGCCTTTAGTATGTGTAATAGAGCTTTAAGAGCTAGAGAAAAATGGTTTCAATTTTTATAATGACTTGATAAGAGAAGAAGAATATGATATTATTATGATAGCCTCACAAAACAAGGAAGCCCTGATGCCATATTCAGAACCGTCGAATCTTGCCATAATTGCTTGCCCCGGTGGAGAAGTGTTTGCTAATAAAATTATTACTCACCTCCGTCATATGTATAAACATCGCTTTGGATTAAAGCGTGATGTTATCGCTAAACGATACGATATAGATAAAAATACTATAATCCGCGATATTAATTACAACAATGATATGTCTGCTTCTGAGTTATATATACGAGGAAGTGTTGATAAATATCGTCCTGCCCAGTTTAAAACTGAAATAGACTTTACCTATTTTCTTAATGGAGAATTAAAAACGCAAATAAAATCTTGTGTTCGAGGAAAAGATGTCTTTATTGTACAAGATGTAGCAAACGAACAAGTTTTACCTCTTAATGATGGAAAAATAGAAAAAGCAATGTCTGTAAATGATCATCTTATGTCTTTGCTTGTTACAATTGATGCTGCACGGCGTGCAGGTGCTGCTTCTATTGCGCTTGTTTTGCCAACATATCCTTATAGTCGCCAAGACAAAAAAAAGGGACGAGAAGGCTTAACTGCAAGTACTTTGGGAACCATTTATGAAAGCATGGGTGTTTCAAGAATTATTACGCTCGATATACATTCAAGAGAAATTGAAAACTCTTTTAAAAGTGTAAATATTGAAAATCTTCATGCAAGTTATCAAATAATTAGAGAACTTATAAAGCTTGTAGATATTTCAGGAAAAGAAGATGATTTAGTAATTGTTGCTCCCGATACAGGTGCCGTTGAGAGAAATAAGTTTTATGCATTAGGCTTAAAAAAACCTCTAGCAATGATTTATAAAGAACGCGATTATTCTGTTGTTACGCAAAGTGGAAAAGATACAAATATAAAAACCATGACTCTCTTGGGAGATGTCAAAGGGAAAGTTGCCTTCTTGGCAGATGACATGCTTGGCTCTGGTGGAACACTTTTAAAAGCTATGGAATTCTTAAAAGAGCAAGGGGCTGAAAAAGTTATTGCAGCAATCAGTTTACCTTTCTTTAACGGTAAAGCAATAGAGCTTTTTAACGAAGCATATGAAAAAGGACACTTTTTTAGAATTATTGGAACAAATGCCGTTTCTCATGAAGAGCTCTTAAACTATGAATGGTATATTAATACTGATGTAAGTGGCCTTTTTGCAAATATTATTATGCGTGTGCATCATGGTCAGTCTTTGAGCGACTTACTTGACAATAGAGGAATTATTGAAAAACTTGTCAAAATAGACTAATCATTCAGTTTAACAGGAGGAAAGTATGACAATTTATCATATACCCGAAGACTTAAAGGCAATTATTTTTGATATTGATTCAACCCTGTATACAAATGAAGAGTTTGCAAATTCTCAAAACGATGTTCAAATTAAACGCTTTGCCGAAATGAAAAACTTAGCGTATGAAGATGCAAAAAAAATGGTTTCTTCATATCAAGAAGAATGGGCAAAGTTAAACGGCGGAAAAAAGCTTTCTTTGGGAAATACCTTTGTTGATTTAGGGGTGTCTATTGAAGAAAGCATTCAAATGCGTAAAGAACTTGTTATTCCTGAAAATTTTCTTTCTGAAGATGAAGCCCTTGTAGAGGCGCTTCGAAATCTTTCAAAAAACTATGCTATTGCATGTGTTACAAATAATCCTGTTTCAGTGGCGAGAAAAACGCTTGCGTGTTTAGGAGCTGATGCTGTAATTAGTGAAATTATTGGTTTAGACACGTGTAATTCTTCCAAACCTGATACTAAAATGTATGAACTTGCAGCAAAAAGATTAGGGGTTCAAGTAGAACAATGTATTTCTGTTGGGGACCGCTATGATATTGATTTAGCAGCTCCTCTCGCTATGGGCATGGGTGCAATTCTTGTAGATAACGTAAAAGATATCTATAATTTGGAAAAAATGTTACATTTTTCCAAAAAAAATACTGAAAAATAATGCTTTATGAGGTATAATATAGACTATGGATATTATACCTTTTGAAAAAACTATTCACCTAAAAAATAAGGGCTCTTTGGAGTTTTTTTTCTTGGGGACAGGTAGCGCCTTTTCAAAAAAATATTCTCAAACTAATCTTCTTATAATAAAAGGTGATGACCATCTTCTTATTGATTGTGGAACCTTATGCCCTTTGGCTTTTTCTAATTACAATACAAAGCTCGCTGCTGTGGATAACTTGTTAGTAACTCACTCTCATGCCGACCACATTGGTGGAATTGAAGAAATTGCACTTATTGCGAAGTATTTTACTAGTAAGAAAGTAAATGTGATTATAACAGATGCTTATAAAAAAATATTGTGGAATGATTCTTTGCGCGGTGGTATGTCTTACGGTGAGTTTGCCGATGGACACTCACTTGACTTTGATAGCTACTTTAACCAAATAAAGCCAGAAAAAATAAGCAATGCTTCTAGGCCAATGTATCATACTACAGTTGGCTCTATTGATATTAAAATGTTTAGAACAAAGCATATTCCAAATAGTAATGGAGATTGGAAAAATTCATTTTTTTCATGTGGCGTACTAGTTGATGAAAAGGTTATGTTTTCTGGGGACACTCGTTTCGATAGAGATTTAATTGATTCAATGCTTGACAAGTATCCAACAATAGAAACAATTTTTCATGACTGCCAGCTTTTTGCAGGCGGGGTTCATGCTTATTATGGGGATTTAAAAAAGCTACCTAGTGACATAAAACAAAAAATGTATTTATGCCACTATGGTGATGCAGCCGAAAAGTATAATCCTATTAAAGATGGCTTTGCTGGTTTTACAGAAGCTGGACAATATTATAACTTCGGTTAATTCCACTCATCTTCTTCGTCTTCATCATACTCGTTATTGTACTTATCAACACCTTCAAAATAAGCATCTTTAAAAACTTCAATTATTTCTTCATCTGCATCTTTAGGGTATCTAAAATTTTCAACGGTGCTTTCAGAATCAATACCCTCTTCTGCTTCCTTGTAGCCTAGTTTTAGTCCATAGCGTCTCGCTGATTCTTCATAATAAAAAGCTTCTTCGGGTATGTCCGCGTAAAAATCTTCTTCATAATCATCATCTTCGTCATCGTACATGCTTTACT
>CAYJHL010000138.1:0-5116 GCA_964369585.1 uncultured Treponemataceae bacterium
CAAAATAAAACCTTTCCCTGCTCCATGTTTTTGTATAGCCTCAAGAGCATAACGGGAACAACTTGGGTAAAATCTACAAGAGGGAGGAAAAAAAGGAGATATACAAAGCCGATAGGCTCTAATAAGAAAACAAAGTATTGTTGATATTATTTTATTCATGGAACAAACCTGCTTTTTTTGACAAAATGCAAATTTGCTCACAACGATTTGAGAAAAAATCATTACCTTTATAAACTAATAACACCATATCATAACCACATTTAAAATTATTTTTTAAATGGCGATATGCTTCTCTACTTAGTCTTTTACTGTAGTTTCTTTGGACTGCATTTCCAAATCCGTGAGGAAGAGTAAATGCAATACGATTAAAAGAGAGATCATTAGGCAAAATAAATAATTTTGCACCATTGGTACTTACCTTTTTTCCTTCTCTAAACAAATTTCTAATATCTGAAGATTTTTTAATTTTTTCTTCAAATGAAAAGCAATTTAATTTAGTCAAGGCTTTTTCCATCCCTTAGAAATTACAGATTAGTATGGTTTTTTCTCATCAGATACGGTTAATTTGTATCTACCTTTTGCTCTACGGCGTTTAAGAATCATTCTTCCACCGCGTGTTTTCATACGAGCTCTAAAACCAAATTTTCTATTTCTTTTTACTCTACTGGGTTGATATGTCCTTTTCATGAACACGTCTCCTTATTTGTCAAGAAAATAACACATTGCTATTTTCTCGGAATTTTCTAAACAGGTTAGATAGAATACCATTTTTTATAACATTTGGTCAAGTGTTATATTCTATTTTTTTTTATTTTTCTTTTATTAAAAAAAAGAAATCTTTTATTTGAATGCTTGGAAACTCTTTTCTTAAAGTATACATTATTTTTTTCTTATGTAACTGAAAAAGCTGCACCCATCCTGGATGATCTGTTTGAATATATAAGCATCCATTTTTTATTTCCTTTATTTCACTGTGAGAAGCCATTTTTTCCCCATCACGTGGAATAGTTTTTAAAACTTTTTGCCAGCCTTTATCTAAGGTTGTGTATTCATTTGCTTTAGAACCAAGTAAACCTGAAAAAAAAGTTTCTAATACTTGTGAAGCTGACTTTATATCATCATCATATTTCATAAACTTTTCCTTCGCTTACTGTATAAATTTTTGTTTTTTCTTTGCTATATTTATCATACGGTTCGCCAGGCAAAAATGTACAAAATAGCTGGTCATATGGCGGCAAAATTGATGTAATAGTTTCTCTTTTTTTTGGATCTAACTCTAGTAATACATCATCCATTAATAATACTGGATTTTTTCCTGTTATTTCAGTAAAGTGCACTGCTTGGCATACTCTTAACAAAATAGCAGATAACCTGCATTGACCTGTTGATGCAGTTGGTACAAAATTCTTATTTTCACATACAAACCTAATTTTATCTCTATGAGGACCAGAAAGTGTAGTCTTCATTATTTTATCTGCATTTCTTTTTTCAGCTAATAGATATAAAACTTCTTCTCTTTTTTTATCTTCCCACTGAGACTCATAATGTAATTTTACATTTTTTATTCCAGTAACTTTTTCATAAAAAGGTGTAAAAATTCTGTTAAATTGATAAATAGCATTTTTTCTTTTTTTTACAATTTCTCTACCTTCTATAACAAGACCTTCATCAAAAACATCAAGTGTTTCATATTGCTCACTTTTTAAAATCATATTTCTATTTTTTAAAAGTTTTTTATACCTTCTCATAGTATCAATATATAAAATATCGTACATAGATAAAGATTGATCAATGAAAAATCTTTTTCTTTCAGGTTCGCCTATAACAAAATCTAAATCACTATGTGAAAATAATACGCAAGGAATAGTATTTATTAAATCCTTCCTGTCTGTGAGTGTTTTTCCATTTTTTAATATTTTCTTTTTATTGTTTGCATATTGAACAGTTACAAGATTTCCTTTTTCATTATCACTTTCATATAAAGATCTAACAGAAAAAGAATCTGCACCCTCTGTTATTATTTCTACTTCTCTTTTAGTTCTAAATGAGGAACCATAGGCAGATAAATATAAGGTTTCAAGAAAATTTGTTTTCCCTTGACCATTCTCTCCAATAAAAAAAACTTCGTTAGCAGATAAATCTACTGTTGCATTTTCCAAATTACGAAAATTAACAAGGGAAACAGATACAAAAGGCACTTTGCCTTACTCCATTTGCATTGGCATAACAATGTGGAAAAAATCAGCTTCAGGTTCAGGTTTTATTGTTATAGCTTTCATAGATTCAGTAAATTCAAAATTTAAATATTCAGTATTAATAATTTTTAATGGCTCTTCAACATAGATACAATTTAAAGCCATAGAAATTTCTTCTCCTGCATATCGACAAGGTAATTCTTCTTTTGCATTTCCAATTTCTACTTCTTGAGAACTAATGGAAAGTACTCCATCTGCTAAAGAAAAATATATTCTTCCTGATTTTTTTTCTACAAGCAATCCTACACGTTTTAGTGCTTCTGTTAAATCTCTTCTGTTAATTTGAAATTTTTTCTCTTGTCTTTCAGGTATTACCCTTTTGTAATTAGGAAATTGTCCATCAATTAAAACTGAACTAAAATTATAATTTCCAAATTTTATGTAAATGTTGCTTTTATTTATTGCGAGTGAAATAGTACCTTCTGAAGAAGCTCTTTTTAAAATAAGACTTAATACTTTTGGAGGCACTATACAAGGATCAAAATTTATATCTGCAAACATAGGTTTTGAAATATAAGAAAGCCTTCGTCCATCGGTTGCAACCATAACAAAGTTTTCTTCTTCTTTTTCAAAATATACACCGTTCATAAAAAATCTTGTTTCATCATCTGAAACAGCAAATATAGTCTGTGTTATCATTTCTTTAAAATCTTTAGATGAAAAATCAAACCATTGCATATTTTCTTCAACTGAAAACTCAGGAAATTTATCACTTGCCATACTCTTAAGTTGAAATCTTACTTTTTTAGCAATAGGTTTAATAATAACATCATTATCCTTGTGCAAAAACTCAACATTACCAGAAGGAAGTGAATTTAAAATACTGATAAACTTATCACAAAAAATTGTTGTAGTTCCTGTTTCTTCTACCTCGATAGGTATCTTTGTTTCAAATGTAACTTTAACATCTGTTGCTTTTATTAAAAGAGAATTTTGTTCTGCTATTAATAAAACATTTGAAAGAATAGATAATGCATTTTTTGTTGAGATTATTTCTTGGGCAATACTTATTTCTTTTAGCATTGCATCTCTGTCAAATATAAATTTCATTTTTCCCCCTGTTTATTATATATATATATAAATTTAGTAATAGTAATAATATGGGTTGTTAATATGTTAAAACATCATCTATTTTTATGTATTATAACTATTTATAATACTAAAAACTCTCTATATTTCAACATTAAGTTTTCCACATATTAACAATTTATATGTTGTATATATACATATTAACACATTATTAACAATTTGTGTACATTATTTTAATGCCTTTTATAATCCTTTATAGTTTTCATTATACCTTGAATTTTATAATCAAGCTTAGAATCATTTTTAATATCATTTTCTATTTTTTTGCAAGAGTGCATTACTGTTGTATGATCTTTATTTCCAAATTCTACTCCCAGCTCAGTTGTAGAATATTCTGTTAAGTTTTGAGCTATATACATTGCTATTTGACGTGCAAAAACAATATTTTTTTTTCTCGTTTTTCCTTTAATATCAGATATAGAAATATTATATTCTTCGGCAACAACTCTTTGAATAATATCTATAGCTATATTACCTTGTTGTGGAGCTGAAAACTTATCCCTTAATTGATTATATGTTATTTCTTCTGTAATTGCAGTACCAGTTAATTCAGCATATGCAATTATAGTTGTTAAACAGGATTCTAAATCTCTTACATTCGTTTCAATGTTTTGCGCAATTATGTGAATAACTTCTCTTGGAATATTATCAATTATTTTTGGAGATATTTGAGTTCTCAAATAATCTAATTTTTTTTCTAAAATAGCTATTCTTGTTTCATATTGTGGAGGTAAAAGATCTACATTTAATCCTCTTCCAAAACGTGATTTTAATCTTTCTGTTATATCTTTTAATTCAGTAATAGGGCGGTCACAAGTAAAAACAATTTGCTTATTTGCTTCATATAGTGAATTAAAAATATGAAATAATTCTTCTTGTGTTGAAGATTTTCCTTGTAAAAAGTGTATATCATCAATAAGTAAAATATCTGCAGTTCTATATTTGTTTACAAATTTTTGATTTGATTTTTCTTTAATTGCCCAAATAAATTCATTTGTAAAATTTTCTGCTGTAATATAAATTATTTTTTTATATCCATTTTCATGTAAAGCATTTCCTATTGCTTGTAGAAGGTGTGTTTTTCCAAGACCTACTCCACCATAAAATAATACTGGGTTATATAATTTACCTGCATTCTTTGAAATTGCTAAAGCTGCATTATAAGCAAAAGAGTTATTATCACCTGTTACAAAAGAATCAAATGTATATGAAGAATTCATATCAGGATGATTTTTAACAAAAACAGTTTCTTCTTTTTTTGCTGATGTTCTTATTTGAATAGGTTCATCATCTTCAATAATTTCTTTTAATGCTGTTTTTTCAATTTGTTTAATAATAAATATGAATTCAAAATTTTTCCCTGTTAATTCTTCCATCTTTTTTATAAGGATAGAATCATAATTACGCGAAATAAATTGGTCTTTCATAAATAATGATGGTAATGCAATAGTAATTGTTGTACTATTTGATTCTATATAGCCTAAAGGAGAAAACCACATATCAAATTCTTGAGATCTATCTTCTTCATTAAGTGCATATTTTATTTGAGATATAGCTTCTTTCCAAAAGTCTATGTAATTACTATCTGACATATTCGTATTATACCCTACCTTTACTTTTTTCTGCAATACAGATATAATGAATTCTCGATTTTTTTAGTAAAAAACAAGGAATAACTATGACAGCCAATTATTCAGCAACAAACATTCAAGTTCTTAAAGGTCTTGAAGCAGTTAGAAAAAGACCAGGTATGTATATTGGGTCTACAGGAC
>CAYJHL010000139.1:0-5082 GCA_964369585.1 uncultured Treponemataceae bacterium
TGCTTCTTTAATATCTTCAACAGTGCTTAATATACTATCACTGATTTTTTGCTCATCAAGCTGTACAAGAGCAACAAGCCCAGTATCATCTTCAACGACTAAAGACTCTAAAACATCTGGATGCTGATTGAGCACAAACTCTATATCTTCAGGATATACATTTTCACCACCAGAACCTAAAATCATATTTTTTAGTCTTCCCTTAAGAGACAAACGACCTTTAGTAATTTCCCCTAAATCTCCAGTCTTAAACCACCCTGGGCCAGAAGCATCTTCTTCAGTTGTGAAAACTTCAGCTGTCAATTCCTTTTCTTTATAATAACCTCTCATTACGTTATCGCCCTTTGCAATAACTTCCCCTATTCCTGTTATAGGATCCGCGTTAAGAATTGCAATTTCTACGCCATCCATCACAGGCCCAATGGTACCAGGCTTAGTGTTTTTAGGATTAGATCCTGCAAGCAAAGGGGATGTCTCTGTTAATCCATATCCAATTGCATAAGGAAATTTTGCATCCTTCATAAACTGTTCTACAACCGGATCCACTTTTGCTCCACCTATTCCAAAAAACCGCAGCCTTCCGCCAAAAGTCTTCTTTAAAGATTTCCCAGCAAGTCTGTGAAAAATTATTTGAAAAAATCGAATAGAATAGAGCTTTTTTATAAGTGGCTTTTTTGTAAATGTAGGGACTATTTTATTTTTGTATATCTTTTCCATTATTATTGGAACACTTAAAACAATGGTAGGTCTAACAACTTTAAAAGCAGGAAGCAAAGTTGTAACTGTAGGAGGCTTACCTAAATAATAAACACAGGAGCCGTTCATAAACTGCAAAACAAACCCTAAACTAAACTCATATACATGAGATAAAGGTAAGAAAGATAAACATCTATCCCTTTTGTTTATGCGCTGTACACTTTGCACTTGTATTGCCATAAATACAAGATTTTTATGAGTTAATTCTACACCTTTTGAGCGTCCAGTAGTACCAGAAGTATAAATAATTGATGCAGTATCATCTGGATATACCGGGACTTGAGGTAAGTCTGCTTCCAAAGAATCGATCTTAGAAACCGGATTATCTAAGTTTACTCCATCGCTTCGCAACATGGCAAAATCTTCAACACGAATAATAAAAGGGATAATCTTTGCTGATAGAGTGAGTGTGTGCTTTGTCATTTTTTCTGAAATAAAAATTCCAGACACATCAGCATGCGTTAAAATTGATTCAACTTCAGAAATACTAAAGTCTGGCAAAATCGGAACAGCAATGGCTCCATAGTTTACTATTGCAAAATATGAAACACACCAATTCGGATCACTACCGCTCCAAATGGCTACCTTATCACCTTTCTGTATACCTAAAGAAGATAGTAATCTTGCGACACTTTGAACCCTCTTTTGGACTTCATAATAAGTGATAGGTGTTGTAGTAACAAAAGAAAGAGCGTTACACTCCGCAAATTGTTTTACCGAATGATCAAACAAACAGGGGAACGTATAGCCCCCAATATCTTGGAGTGTAACCATATTTTATCCTCCAAAAGGATTAGTACGAACAAATGTATCATCTCTTTCGTATCCTACAGAGATAATACCTACATGTGTTTCACAGAATTTTTCTATAAAATCAACATATATTCTTGCATTTTCAGAAAGTTCTTCGTATGATCTACATGCATTTAGAGCTGTTTTCCAGCCTTTAAATTTCTTCAACACTGGCTTCGCTTTATCCAAAGCTTCAATCGATGTTGGGAAATCAGTAACTTCCACACCATCAATTTCATATGCCACACATGCTTCAATTTCATCTAAAGTATCATATATATCCAAGTGAGTTAAAACTAGGTTAGTAATTGAATTTACTCTACATGCATAACGAAGTGCAACTAAATCGAGGTATCCACATCTTCTTGGGCGTCCAGTTGTAACACCATATTCACGGCCTGTTTCCCTTACGTAATGATATAATTCGCTTTGTGTTGCTTCATCAAATTCTGTTGGCATAGGTCCGTTTCCTACACGAGTAGAATAGGCTTTAAACACACCAAGAATTTCATCAAGGTTCTTAGGGCCAATACCTGAGCCTACTGCAGCTCCTGACGCACATGACATACCTGAAGAAACATATGGATAAGTTCCAGAATCTAAATCAAGAAGAGCCCCTTGTGCTCCTTCCATCAATACCTTTGAACCTCTATATTTCCACAATTCAGCAGTTATATCAACTCGCATTTTTACTAAATTATCTATGTATGGTGCTAAAAAAGCTCGGTCATCTTCTTCTAGCTCGTCCATCTTATCTTTCCACGTTAAATCGCTTAATCGAATACCATCGCGCTCTGATTTCATAGAATACGTAGTACCTATTCCGCGCCCTGTAGTACCAATCGGATTTTTTCTTGCAGCATCACGCACCTTATCCATTTCACTGTATCGTGGCAATACAAGATGTGCGCGGTCAGAAATAAAAACACGTCCTTCCCACTCTATTCCTTTGCTCTTTAACATATCCAATTCTTCAAATAGAGCTTTTGGATCTATTACCATTGCCATTCCAAGATATACTTTCTTTCCTGGATGTAATATCCCTGAGGGAACCAAGTGCAATGCATATTGATCGCCGTTTACAACTATTGTGTGTCCGGCGTTTGCACCACCTGCATAGCGAACGACTATATCGCAAGAATCTGCCAAATAGTCGACAATTTTTCCTTTACCTTCATCGCCCCATTGGGCACCTATAACTACAACATTCATGAAGGAAGTATATCATACTTTCATTTTTTTGAATAGTACGTATTCTGTATTAAATCAAATTTATAGTAGAGAGATCTTTGCTGTTACGACTTACATTGCACCTTTTAACAATAGCTTTAAAGATGTCGCGTCGCCAGACATGTAAATCTAATACTTAGTATTTAAAATAAAAAAGGGAAGTAAGTGAAAATCACTACTTCCCATTTATAAGTCTAAGACCTATTCAGCTGATGTTTCTTCAGCAGGTGCTTCCTCAGTAGCAGGAGCTTCAACAGCTTCTTCTGCAGCAGGAGCAGGTGCTTCTTCAACAACAGGTTTTGGTGGTGGGTTATTTTTGATATTTGCGTTACAAAATTTGCAAACAGTCATTTTTTGCCCATCAATTTCATGTTCATATAGAACTTTAATGTTTTCATTATTACAGCGAGGACATGTTCCTCGTCCGCTTTTTACTTGGTCTTTTATACCTTTACCACGATGTGCTTTTGACATAATCCCTCCTAGTTAGCCTTTTCTTCTGAATTGGCAGGAGCTTCTGCAGCAGAAGCTTTCTTTGCTTTTGGTTCAGCTTTAGGAGCTGACTTTGCCTTAGCAGGTGCAGCTTTTTCAGTCTTTGCAGGTGCTTTTGTTTCTTTTTCTGCATCGAATTTATAGTCAACCAATTCTAAAATTACAACATCAGCTGCATCTCCCTGGCGTAAACCAAGTTTCATGATGCGTGTGTATCCGCCTTTTCTATCTTTCATTCGCGGACCAATATCTGTAAACAATTTTGCAAGAATTGCAGGATCTGATATAAATCTTGCTACTTGACGGCGGTTATGAACTGTGTCTACCTTTCCGCGAGTAATCATTTTTTCTGCAGCTTTGCGTACTTCTAAAGCTTTTGCCTTAGTAGTTGTAATCCGCTCATAGCGAAACAAAGATGTTACCATGTTTCGTGACATTGCTTTTCGGTGAGAACTAGTCCTCGAAAGTGGGTTAAAACCTTTTCTATGATTCATCTGATTCTTCCTTTTTCTTAGTGAAGTTTACCGCATTTTTAAGATGACTGTAGTCGGTCATACCGAGATTTAAGTTCCACTCAAGAAGTTTATCTTTAATTTCAAGTAAGCTCTTTTTACCAAAATTGCGAGTTTTGGCAATGTCATCTTCTGTTTTTTTAGTTAATTCACCAATTGTATGAATGTTAGCATTTTTAAGACAATTTGATGAACGAACAGATAGTTCTAGCTCTTCAACAGGAGTATTTAAAAGCTGTTTAATTCTTTCATCACCTTCATCAAGCTCATCATTTCGACCAATTTCACTATCATTAAAATTAATGAATATTGAAAAATGTTCCTTTATAATCTTTGCAGCTTCGGCTAAAGCATCTTCAGGTGCAATAGTTCCGTCAGTCCAGATTTCCATAACCAATTTATCATAATCATTACGCTGCCCAACACGACAAGGCTCGATTGCATACTTTACTTTTGGAATTGGAGTAAAAATTGCATCCATTGGAATTGTTCCAAGAACTTCAATATATCTCTCATTTTCCTCAGCAGGTATATATCCTCGTCCTAGATCAACTTGCATTTCAAACTCTAACTTAGCACCTTCCATCATTGTGAAAAGCTCTACGTCTTTTGTAAGAACTTCAAGTTGACTACCTTTATCAAGCATATCACTGGTTACTTTACCTGGTCCTGAAAATTCAAACAAGAAAGTTTCTTGCTCTACTTCATCTGCAAGTTTAACTCTAATTTGCTTCAAAGTATTTAATATTTGAAGCGCATCATCAACAACATTAGGAATGTTTTCGAATTCGCTAGAAATTACATGAGGAACACCATCTGCATCATAAGAAGTAATGCGTACAGAAGTAATCGCATAACCTTGTATACTTGAAAGCAATACTCTTCGAAGAGTATTACCTACAGTTGTACCAAACCCTGTTTCAAACGGATAAGCGATGAACTTTCCGTAATTAGGATTTGATTCAAGGTATTCAAACATAATTCCTTTGGGTGTTTTAAAACCCTGCATTAAGTTTTTTCGGGCCATATTAACCTTCCTACATACGTCGTGTTTTGCGAGGACGACATCCATTGTGTGGAATAGGTGTCACATCACTTATTGACTTAATCTTTAAGCCCATTGCTCCTAAAGATCGCACAGCAGATTCTCGTCCAACTCCTGGACCTTTAACGAATACGTGTACTTCTCTTAATCCATAGCTAACTGCTTTTTGAACAGCTGTTTCAGCTACAGATTGTGCAGCAAAAGGAGTAGATTTTTTGGCGCCTCTAAAGCCAAGACCTCCAGAAGATGCCCATG
>CAYJHL010000140.1:0-5066 GCA_964369585.1 uncultured Treponemataceae bacterium
CATTTGACTGTGCCTCAACTTCTTTTACTGCAATATCATTTATTATTTTCGCATCATGGCTTTTTACATTGTTTACGTATACTTCTTGATTAACTATTGACTGTACGGTGAACTCATGGCCTGTGGTGTATAAAAACTCAAATTTTTCTGCACAGAGTGATAATGCTATACCCCCAATTAATAGACAAGATAGAATAATTTTTTTCGCCACTGAAAAACCTCGCATACTGATATTTTATTTTTTACAGTGTATCATAGAAAATGCCATTTTGTATAGTCTTGGTATTGTAATAATGAGTTTGCTCCATAAGACGCAAAAATAAAAAGTGCAACATACTATTTTTATTTTATCTTTGTGCTGTATATTGTTAAAAAGCTAGAATTCTTTTTAATGATAGGTTATACTATAATTGAAACAAAGTGGATTGTTAGGAGAAATTGTATGAAACAAAAAATATTTTTAAGCATAATGATGGTATTCACTGTACTTATACTTATGTCGTGTGATTCATTTTGGAAACACTCATACGAAAAGCCGGTTACCATAAGCTTTAAAATCCCTCAAGAATTAATACAATCAGTTACAGCAGAGGCTTCTGAAGCCTTGCGTTCTGTTCAAGGTGGAAGCAACATCCTTTCAAACATAGGAAGTGTAGATCCTACCATTACAGCGCGGGTTTCTATACACAATGCACAAGACAATGCCATATTAACAGAAAAAACTATTCCACTTGGCGATAGTCTCGATGATACGGTAACATTTGAAGGTCTTTATATTGTTGGAAAAACAGTATATGTTCAAATGGAGCTGAGCCAGCTCGGCTATGTTGTAAGAATAGAAAAGTCAAATCCTCTTACTGTTATTGAAGGACTTAATAAAGTTGAACTTGAGTTTGAGGATGCAGAGATTGCAACCTACCACATTAATTACAATCTCGATGGTGGAACAAATTTTGTGGGTGCTCCTACCACGTACACCATGGTAACACCAACTATCTTACTTGGTACGCCAGCAAAGGCAGGATATCTCTTTGATGGTTGGTACGCCAACGAAAAATTTGAAGGCGATGCCATAACAGAAATTGCACAAGGTAGCATTGGCGATATAACACTGTATGCAAAATGGACAGAAATGGTAAGTTTCTATGTAAGTTCTTCAGGTGACGACACCTTAGGAAACGGCACAAGTGCAAAGCCTTTTGCAAGTGTGCAAAAAGCGGTAGATACCATATTAGAAAAAAATGACGGTGTAAGTATTTATGGCATTATCATAAGTGGAACCATAATTACAGAGGGAGAAAACGTTGATGGCGGAATTAACGGAGTTGATGACGGTATGGTCGAAATAGAAAGCGATACAAAACTCAACATTATGCTGCAAGGTTTTTCTGAAGATAAACAAGGCACAATAGATGCAAGCAGTCTTACTCCAAGAAAACGTGTTCTTTACATAAACGGGGACAGTACCACCGTAACACTTGCAGATAACATAACCATCACTGGTGGAACTTATTCTGACAGCGCTCATAATGGTGGTGGTGTGTACATAGGAAATGCTACCTTTAACATGATTAGTGAAACTGCAAAAATTGAAAACAACTCAGGAAAATCAGGCGGTGGTGTATATCTTGATGCAGGTATTTTTAACTTATCTGCAGGTACCATTTCTGGTAATGAACGAGCTGAGGGTGATAACTTTGGCGGTGGCGGTATCTATATTGCCCACGGGCAGGGAGGAAAGCTCAACCTAAGTGGAAACCCAATTGTAACCAATAATGGTATAACAGGTGATGCTTCTGGCATTAATGACAACGTGAATTTTGCAAATGACAAAAATGAAAGCTCAGTAAAAATAGCCGGCGACATTACAAGTGGAGCAAGCATAGGCTTGAGTCCAAATAGTAAAATCGGTGGCTTTATGCTTGTACAAAATACAGCTACGCATGACTTTGAGGCAAGTTACTTTTCTATGGATGATGACACTCTACTTATCCAAAAAGTTGATAAGCACCTTAAAATATCCTCAAGTAATGCAATATATCTTAGCGGTAGTGGTAATGATACAGACAGTGGTACTGATATTGACAATGCTGTACAAAGCTTTGATACGGCACTTTCTCGCATAGGCGAAGGTGGTACTATCTGGATTACAGACACAGTAACAGTAAACAATACCCAAACATGGAAAAAGCCTGAAGGTTGGGCAAATAGTAGTAAACTTACCGTAAAACGCTATGATAATACGACAGCTCCAGATAAATCTGGGACTAGCTTCCCCGGCAATCTAATCAACGTTACTGGAGGCACACTTACAGTACAAAACATCACCATAGATGGTATGGGTAATGTTAATGAACTTGGAGGATCAGTAGTTGCAACTGATGCTCTTATAAAAGTTAATACTGGTGCAACACTTACACTTAGTAGTGGTACAATATTACAAAACAATAACAACACGTTTAGCGGGGGAATAACAGAACAAAGTGGTGGTGCAATTAATATAAGTGGTGGAACAGTTGAATTTCCACAAAGTACTACTGCCCAAATAAAAAGTAACCAAGCTAAACATGGTAGTGCTGTTTGTATTGCTTCCGGAACGCTTACTATGCATGATGGGATGATAGGTGGTGAAAACGCTAACGAAAAGAATATAGCAAACTCTAATGCAGCTGTGTATGTACATAGTGGCATTTTTACCATGTCAAGCGGAGAGATAAAAAATAACGAAACAAAAGAAAATACAGGTGGTGGTGTATATGTTTATACTGACGGTGAGTTTACTATGTCCGGTGATGCAAAAATTAGTAAAAATAGTACAGAAGATAACGGTGGAGGTATTAGTGTAAGGGGTGGTACGTTTACCATGAATGGAGGTACTATTGACGATAATGATGCTGTTAATGGTGGTGGAATCTACATAATAAATGGTGGGATTGTAACGCTCGGTGGTATAGATGCCTCAAATGAAAATGTAGTCATTAGTAATCATACTGTAATCGGTAATGGTGGTGGTATATATGTTGAAGACGGAACTTTAACCATGGACTATGCATCTGCACGGATAGAAGACAATTCAGCTACTTCGGGTGGTGGTGTTTATTTTAAGACTGGTACTTTTTACTTATCTGCAGGTACCATTACATCTAATAAAAGAGGAGCTACTGGTGCTGTTGGTGGTGGCGGTATCTATATAGATCATGCTAATAATGGTCAAGTGCTCAATTTAAGTGGAAACCCAAGTGTAACCGGTAATACAGTAGGGGACACTGCTACTGAAGATAATATAAATTTTGATAACAGTTTTAATCATGTCAAAATTACTGGTTCTCTCTCTGGGGCAAATATCGGCTTAAGCCCAAGTGTTACAACTGTTGGATTTATGCTTGTACAAAATGATTCAGGGCACGCCTTTGAAAAAAGCTACTTTACCATGGACGATGGTGTAACTCAACGTGAAAAAGTAGGAAATCACCTTAAAATATCTCCTCTTATTTCAATGGTATCCGTAGCTGGAGGTACATTTGCAAGAGATAATGATGCTACAGGTCCAGGGAATGAAAAAAGCAACATAACTCTATCAAGCTATTCCATGGGAGAAACCGAGATAACACAATGGCAGTGGGAATTGGTAATGGGTACATGGCCCAGCAATGAAGTACCAACTGCTAGATATGGAGACGGAGATCTCTACCCTGCCTATTACATAAGTTGGCATGATGCAATTAAGTTTTGCAATACACTAAGTGTAAAAGAAGGCTTAGAAGAAGTGTATTACAGTGATGCCTCTTTTACAACACCAGTAACAGCAGATACAGTTAACGAAGAAGTATATGCAAAATGGGATGCAGACGGCTACCGTTTGCCAACAGAGGCCGAGTGGGAATATGCTGCAGGTGGGGGAGATGCAGCGACAGGTAGCAGAACTACCTATGCAGGAACAAGTGATGTAATGGAACTGGGCAATTATGCATGGTATGATGACAATGCAGACAACACATCACACATAGTTGGAACAGCAGGAAGTGTTACACAGGATGCAAAAACCGGTAATGACAATGGACTTGGACTCTATGACATGAGTGGCAATGTATTCGAATGGTGTTGGGATGTGTATGGCATGAACGATTCTTATGATAGTGGAGATCAAACTGACCCAAGGGGGGCTACTTCCGGTTCTAGGTGGGTTATTCGTGGCGGTAGTTGGGATAACACTAATACGTATTTAGACGTGGCTTATCGCCACTACGATTTCAGGACTGTTCGGTACCCCAACCTTGGTTTTCGTGTTGTTCGCAATGCATCATAAGATAGTGAAGAAGAATAATACATAGGAGATAATAAATATGAAAAAAGTACTTTTAACAATAGCAATACTCGCCCTAATGCTACCTCTTTTTTCCTTTACTGGTACGGTTATCAGTACTACTGGCAAGGTAGAAATAGAAACAGATTCCGGGTGGAAGCCCTTACAAAAAGGCGACACGGTTGATACAGGTCGAATTATATCAACAGGTTTTCGTTCAATGGCAACAATTCAATTAGCAGAATCAAATGTAACGGTAAACCAATTAACACGTCTTTCACTTGAACAATTAACAGAAACAAATGATGCGCATGAATCTGAAGTGTTTTTAGACCTTGGATCAATTAGCGCAGATGTAAATAGAGCTCAAAACAAACGAGTTGGCTTTGTAGTAAATACACCTGTTGCAACCGCTTCTGTAAGAGGAACGAGCTTTAAGATGGGAGTAGATACTTTGTCGGTATCAAGTGGTTTAGTCAGTTATGGTGGCAAAAACACTGTTGAAATGCCTGTAGCAAAGGGAAGTTCAACAGTAATAACAACAAGTGGTGTTGTTGCAAAACCTACAGAATCAAAAATAGCAACGGTATTGGGCAAACCGGTAACTGAAGAGCCAATACAATCAATTGCAACAACAGCAGAGTCAGCAGTAAGTCAGAAAACGGTAACGGAAACAGAAACAGCATACTTTGAAATTGTTGTTAAATAAAAAGGGAAATCAGTGAAAAAAATAGTTTTAATAGTATGTAGTGTTATTTTTTGC
>CAYJHL010000141.1:0-5037 GCA_964369585.1 uncultured Treponemataceae bacterium
CTTTCGAATTACTCGAAAGTCTTTTTTTTTGCTATTTTACATTTTTTTTACGTTCTGCGTCTTGTTTTTTTACAAATGTGTGCTAAAATATTAAAGTAGTGTTCTAGACATTACTTTATATTCTATTTTAAAAAGTTAGGAGAAGTTATTATGAAAGTAGGGAAAAAAATTCTTTTTTTATGCATAGCCTTGATTGTTTTACTATCGGCTTGCTCTAAAAAAGAAAGTGAAAGCAACGTAGTCAAAGTTATGGATCCTTCATTTTATGTGGTGTCAGAACCCATTGAAATTGAGTGGTGGCACGCACTTGAGTCTCATTACAACGATCTTATTGCCGAAGTAGTGGATGCATTCCATGCAACAGGAACAAATGTTACAGTTATACCTGTGTACCAAGGAAATTATTCGGACTTAAATGAAAAACTTATTGCCGCTCAAGCAGCAGGTACATTACCTGCCTTAACAGCAGCAAACACACCGTATGTTGCTGAATACGGAAACTCAGGTCTATGCGAAATATTAGATGGTTATATTGAAGCAACAGATTTTGACATAAATGACTTTGGAGCAGGGTTAATTGAAGCTTCTAGTTTTGACGGAGAGCAAGTTTCATTGCCTTTCTTAATTTCAACCCAAATTATGTATTACAATGTAGATATGCAAAAAGCTGAGAATATTTCTCTTCCTAACTCATGGGATGAAATGGACGCTTTTATGAATGCAGCTACAATTTCAAATGGTGGAACAACTGAACGATATGCAACCACGTTCCCTGGTTGGGATCATTGGTACTTTGAAACATTTTTCTTAAATAGAGGTGTTGAAATTATTACTGATGATAATACTACTGATTTGAATAGTGATTTATCTGTTGAAACAGCTGCAGCAATGCAAAAGTGGGTGGCCGATGGAAAAGCAACATGGGCATATGGAAGTGATGGTTCAACTAATATGAGACAAAGCTTTTTTGATGGAAATAATTTTTCAGTAATTCATACCTCATCTCTTTATAATATGTATGTTGACAACTGTGATTTCGAAGTTGGTATGCATTATCTTCCAGGAGATGTAACACGCAACTCTGAAATTGGTGGTAGCGTGATGCTTATACCAGCTAAGAACTCTCAAGAAGTTAAAAATGCAGCATGGGAATTCCTTCAGTTTGTAGCTGGTGCAGATGTTAACATGCTTTGGGCTGAAGAAACCGGTTATATGCCAACTAGAAACTCTGTTCTCAGAACAGCAGAAGGCGAAGCTTTTTTGGAAGAAAAACCTGCATTTAATGCAATTTTTGATCATCTAGATAATATTTATCCTAGAATTCAAAACCCAGCTATTTCTCAAGTTACTATGGTATGGCGAGAGGCAATGGCAAAAACAATTATTGAGGGTGGAGATATGCAATCTGCCCTTGATGAAGCAAGTGTTCTCATTGATGAAGCTTTAGCTGAATATTAATTGCATATTACAATATTTTGCTATTATTTTTTTAATAGCAGAATATTGTAAATTTTTCATTTTAAAATAGTGTTGGTATAAATGAGTTTTTTTCAAAGAAAAGTAGTTAACAATAACAGTGTATTACCCTTATCAAAAAAGATAAACTATCGAGGGCGCGAGAGATTTCGAGATTTTTTATGCGTTCTTCCCGCGCTTATATTTTTTGCCATATTTATTTACTACCCAATTTTAAGTCTTTTCAATATTAGTTTTACCGATTGGAACCTTATTAGAGATAATTATGATTATGTAGGTATAAAAAATTATAAATGGCTCTTTGCAGGATCTGGGCTAAAAATTTGGTTAGCATCTTTAAGTGTAACTTTCTTATATACATTATGGGAAGTAGTTATAACAATCGTTTGCGGCCTAGCATTAGCCTGCCTTTTTAATAATAATTCTAAAACCTTTGGAGCGATGAGGGCAGTTGTATTTATGCCAAAATATATTGGAATATCTACATCAGGTATCGTATTCTTATGGATATTAAGTGAAGATTATGGAATCCTAAACTTTATTTTAACACAAGTTGGCCTAGAGGCTCAACCTTGGTTAAATGGTGAAGATACAGCACTATATGGAGTTTTATTATTAACAATGTGGCGTGTAGTTGGTTATTCTATGATGCTGTATTTGTCTGCAATGAAAGGAATATCCCAAGACTTTTATGAAGCTGCTAGTTTAGATGGAGCTAATGCTGTACAAAAGTTTTTTAAAATTACGCTTCCGCTTTTATCACCTATGACATTGTTTATTTTTGTTACCACTTTCATTGCTTCTATGAAAGTATTTCAATCAATTGATGTTATGACAAGTGGTGGGCCATATAATGCAACAAATGTAATGGTTTACTGGATATATGATCTAGCATTTGTACAGTTTAGAGTAGACAGAGCTGCAGTAGTATCATGTGTATTCTTTTTTATATTACTTATTTGTACAGCTGCTACTATGAAGTTTACAAATAGAAATGTACATTACTCGTAAAATAAGAGGCTCAGTATGAATAATAAAATTCACGCAAAAAATGTATTCACCTTTTTACAGTATATATTTGCAATTGCTGTAACGCTTCTAATAATTTTTCCCATATACTGGATGATTATTTCTTCCTTAAAAACATCAGAAGAGTTATTACAAGCTGTACCCACATTATGGCCTAATGAGTTTCAGTGGAATAACTACTCTGAGGCTTTGAAAATGGCACCTTTTGGATTATACTTTTACAACACCATCATAATGACCATAGGTATTATGGTGCTAGAATTATTTGTAGCAAGTTTTGCAGCTTATGGGTTTGCAAAAGGACAATTTTGGGGTAAAAATATCTTATTTGTTTTGGTACTTGGTGCGCTAATGATTCCAATTCAAGTTACATTTGTTCCAACATATGTTATGGTAGCTCGCCTTGGATGGATTAATACATTTCAAGGGCTGATTTTGCCACAAGCAGTTTCCGCTTATTTTATTTTTATGCTTCGCCAAACATTTATGTCTGTTGATAATAGTTATGTTGAGGCAGCTAAAATTGATGGAATGGGTAGGGTAGGTATTATTTTTTATGTGCTTGTTCCTATGTGTAAACCAACTATTATTACTGTAAGTATTATAACGTTTATCAATGGTTGGAACTCATATTTTTGGCCGAAGATGGTTACTACAAACCAAGCAAGAAGAACAATTGCACAGGGTGTATACGAATTGAGACGCTCATATGCAGGACTTGAAACGATGAATTATAATCAAATTATGGCTGGAGCCGTAATGGCAATTGTTCCAATTGTTATTTTATTTTTGATTCTGCAGAAATATATACTAACGGGGGTATCAAAAGTATCGATGAAGTAGTGGGATACCCGCAGTATTACTACAAAAAGACTTAAAATGTCTGCGTTTTTATAAAGGTATTGTGCTTAGTTTGAACTTAATGCGGTAAGTAGCTCTTCCTGCCAGTTCCCAGATTTTGAAATATATGCAGTAAAGCCAATTTTTAAGAATTTTTCTTTTTCTGCTTCATCATCGTTAGCTGTTAATATAATAACTGGAATTTTTCTTGGGCTTAATAATATATTTTTTATAAGTTCTTCTGAGCTCATATCTTTTAATGCCATTCCCATTATTATTGCAGAAGCGCTACCGTCTTCTACATGTGTAAGTGTTTCTGCACCTGAATCGGTATTTTCGGTTACATATCCTTCTTCAGACAAAATGGTCTTTACTAATTTTCTAAAAAAGTCACTATTATCTGCATGAATAATTTTCTTTGTCATACTAATCTCCTAGAACCGAGATTATGCCGCATTTTAAGTGTTTTTGCAAGCCTTTTAGACTAATAGTATCAAAAATTATAAGAAATATTACATCATTTTAACATTAATTTTACAAAATTCTGAAAAAAAAGCTTGCATTTTTGAGAATCTGTGTTACAATAATAGTAGGTTAATTGTTATTGATTTTATAACAATTTATTTTCATAAACGCGGCTTTAAGAACGTTGTATAGGAAACATGACTAGGGTGCATTTCGTAAACATTACAGGGTTTGCAATCGCTTTAGTTAGAAGTTTTACAATGTATTAAAGTTTGAACGTTTTTGAAATGTTATTTCTACTTAAGTTATATTTTCTTAAGTATTTAATATAGAGTAAAGGGGGCCAATCCATGGATAATCCACCAGAACTTACATGCCCAAATAGGGCGCATTAGAAAGCTGTACGCCTGCATTTGCAGGAATTTATGATTTAGCCACATGATGGCTTTATAACTGCCGGCACGTACGCCGGCTTTTTTTGTAAAAAACGGCATGAACGCCATTTTTTACTACTTAGTTTTGCATTAGCAAAATTAATAGGGTTACTATCTTTTGCGACATAGCTCGCTTACGCTCCCTGCTCTAAGTAGTAAAGCAAGTAAGATAAACGGGTCCATGTCGCGATACTTTATATCAATATTATTTAACCAATATCACCGTTTTTAATTTTGCATAAACATACACTTCTATTGCATAAACATACAACCTACCACTTGAACTTTTTCTTATTTTCTGTCATAATTAGAAGTAGTTTATATTTTATTAAGGAGCTTTGAATGGCAAAGTTACAAGGAGCTTTTACAGCACTTATTACGCCCATGAACAATGATGGGTCGGTTGATTTTGATGGATTTAGAAAGTTAGTACAAATCCAATTAGAAAAAGGAATTGATGGTTTGGTTCCACTAGGAACAACAGGTGAAACACCAACTCTTAAAGAAGCCGACGAAGAAGAGAAAATTATTTCAATAGTATTTGAAGAAGTAGAAAAATATAAACTAAATTCCAAACGTAAGGTTCCTATCATTTTGGGAGCCGGAAGCAACGATACAGCAGATGCAGTGCATTATTGTGAAAGAGCAAAAAAATATGGAGCAGATTACGCACTCGTTGTAACTCCGTATTATAATAAGCCTTCAGATGAAGGAATCTATAGACACTTTGAAGCAGTAAGCAAAGTTGGTATTCCAATTATTGTGTATAACATAGCAGGCCGTACAGGAAAAA
>CAYJHL010000142.1:0-4995 GCA_964369585.1 uncultured Treponemataceae bacterium
TAGACAGAATGGGATTCCACCACGTAATAGAAGAAACTAAACAGTTTTTTATAGATAAAAAAGTAGATGCAATTCACTTTAGCTTCGATATGGATGTTATGGATCCAAGCTTTGCCCCAGGCGTTGGAATAGAAGTTCCAGGCGGTTTAAGCTACCGTGAAGTTCTTTTACTTGCAGAAGAAATGCACGACACAGGCCTTGTAAAGTCCGCAGACTTTGTAGAAGTAAACCCTGTTTTAGACATTAGAAACCAAACAGCAAAAATGGCCGTGCAATTAATTGCAAGTTTGTTGGGTAGTAAGATTTATTAAGACTCTCAAAGTAGATTTCTCAAACACTTCTTACTAACATAAAAAAAATGGTTACGTGCAAGATTTTATCTAGCGCATAACCATTTTTTATTTTTGCATAGGCAAATAACTATACTTATTTTTTGAGCACTTCAAATGCTTGTTTTAAATCCTCTATCAAATCATCACTATTCTCTAATCCACAATAGATTCGAATTAAATTACGACTAGAGTTTCTGTCCTTGGCTACTTCATCAGTTAGCTTATAACATGGCATTATTGCAAGAGATTCAAATCCTCCCCATGAAACACCTTTTTGGAACATCTTAAGTTCATTCACAAAGGCAACTGTCTTCTCTAGACTTGCATCAAGTTCAAAACTCATTAGACCAGAACTTCCTGTTAATTGAGTTTTTGCTAATTCGTACTGTGGAAATGATTTTACACCTGGATAATTTAAGCGAATAACTTCTTTTCGTGTTTCTAAGTATTCAGCAACAGCTTGTGCATTTTTAGAAGATTTTTCAAGGCGTAAAGGAAATGTTCGAAGGCTTCGCAACACTTGCCATGCTTCAAAATTTCCTAGAATGCCACCAAAAAGCTCTCTTCCTTTTGTTTTTATTACACTGATGAGCTCGTTTGACCCACAAATACATCCCCCAACAACATCAGAGTGTCCACCGTAGTACTTTGACATTGTTTGAATACTCAAGTCAATCCCAACCTCGAGAGGTTTTTGGTATACACTTGCAGCCCAAGTATTATCGATAATTGTTGCAATTCCTTTTTGTTTAGCAATCTCTGCAATTCGCTTTAAATCCTGTATCTCCATTACAAGGGATGTAGGACTTTCAAGGTATAGTACCCGTGTATTTGGCTTTATAGCAGCCAATAATTCATCGGTGCTATTTCCATTTACAAAGTCATGGCTCATCCCCAAATTTACGAGGTTTTCTTCGATAAAAGTTCTTGTAGGACCATATACATTTTTTACTGTAATAATATGGTCACCAGTCTTTAAGAAATGTAATATTGCGGTTGAAATTGCCGCCATTCCAGAAGCAAAACAGGCACAACTTTCTGCACCTTCAATTGCTGCCAGCTTTTTTTCTACAAGTTCAACTGTAGGATTTGACATTCGTGTATACATAAACGAATTTTTATTTGCAGCATCATAATTTAGATGGTCTTCAACCTTATCGAAAACAAATAAAGAATTCATAAATAGCGGGGGAGTCACTGCATTAAAAAGCTTTTCTTCTTCCCCATAATGGGCACAAATATATTCAAGATTATTTTTATCCATATGTTCTCCTTAGTAATCGTATAAACGATTGACCTTTTACCCCTCCATCTGTTAGTCCTGCAACAATATGCTTTTGGGCAATTGCAAATATTATCATAGTTGGTAAAAGTGCTATCACTATACCTGCGCTTAAGACATCCCAGTTTACACCTGCTTTTGATATAAATGAATTGAGAGCTACAGCAACCGTTGTTTTGTTTGGATTATTCAAAAATAAAACAGCCATAAAAAGTTCATTCCAAATACCTACAAATGAAAAACTAAAAATAGCCGCCAAGGCTGGTTTCATAAGAGGAATAGTTATTTGAAACAAAGCTTGAATTGCAGAACATCCATCTACTAAAGCAGATTCTTCAATTGAAGCAGGCAGTCTATCAAAAAAGCTTTTTGACATTATCGTTCCAAAAGAAAGATTTGTTGCCATATAGACAACTGCCAGCATAGACAAGTTATCAGTACCCCTTACGCCTGCAACCATTAAGTATAATGGCGTCATAAACAAAAAGGTAGGAACCATTTGGGTAATATACAGTACTAGTAATAGTTTATTTTTTAGTTTGCTAAATCCACATCTCGAAAGAGCATACCCACTAAAAACTGCAAAAGCCAATGACCCAACTGAACCCAAAATAGTTACAAAAAAACTGTTACCTATATATAAAGCGAAATCAGTAATTTGAAACAATTTTCCATAGCTTTCAAAAGATAATTCACTTGGAAAATAAATGAGAGGAAATGTAAAAATTTCTTTTGTATCTTTTAATGACGTTAATACAATCCAATACAAAGGAAAAATTGCAAACACTAAGAAAAATGTGAGGAGTGCTCCACGAATTATTTTAGCTGTATTTGTAGTTCTCATATATCTAACCCTGATTTTGCAGCTGTACTTAAATAGATGGTTGTGTACGTAAATAGAATAACCATGATAATTACACCAATTGCTGCACTTTGGCCATAATCATATTCTTTTATAGTTTTGGTAATCATTTGCGTGGCTAATATATTGGTAGAGTTTGCAGGTCCACCATTTGTCATACCGTAAATGATATCTGGGAAGTTCATTATCCACATAACGCGTAATAACAAAGTAGTTGTAATAGTTGATTTAATATAAGGAATTGTTACATAAAAAAGCTGCTTAAACTTTGAAGCACCATCAATAGTCGCAGATTCATACAACTCATTCGGAACCGATTGTAATGCGGCTAGTAACATTATTCCAAAAAAAGGTACACCGTACCATACATTTGTAACAATAACAGAAATCATTGCAAGGTTTTTGTCAGACAAAAAGCTCAATGGTGTATCAATTGCGCCTACTTTTATAAGAATATCGTTTATAACACCGAACTGCCCATTGAAAAGCCATGACCAAACAAGACCAATAGCAAAGCCTGACAAAGCCCATGTGTAAAATACTAAGCCGGTGTAAACACCTCTAAGTCTAAATGCCTTTTTTAATAATAGAGCTAGTGAAAACCCTAAAAGAAATTGAAAAAATAATGAAAAAACAATCCATGTTAGAGTGTTTCCCAATATTTGTAAAAATGAAAAAGTTTTATCAAAGATTATACTTTTGAAGTTTTCAAAACCAATAAATCCTAAATCTGTAAGATCAAAAAGGTTATAGTTTTGAAATGCCATTACAGTTCCGCGTACAAGTGGAACATATAAGAATACAAAGAGCATTGCAAATGTTGGCATAAAAAAAAGTAAAAATGTCTTTAGACTAAAAGACCTCATGCTATTTTCTCCTAATAATTTGAATTAAGTAATATGATTAAAGAAATAAAGATAAGCGTTCGCAGTTTACATTATGATTTAAACATGTAAAAATGCAAAACTAGTTTTATTAAAAACTAGTTTTGCAAAATAATTATTTTTTGTGTGAACAACTAGAAATTAATATCCCCAGTATTCTTCCCATTGAGCAACAGTAGATTCTAAATCAGTTTCACCTGATAGATATCGTTGCATTGTTTGTTCTCTAAAAGGACCCCATGCAGCAAATTTTTCTGATTCAATTGGATATTTTTCAAAAACCCAAGTATCACTTTCGCTGAACATAGTTTTCCATGCTGAAAACTTAGGTGCATTAAAATGTGGATCTGTATCAAATACTTCTTGGTGTACAGGAATTGCTCCGTACAATTTACAGAATCGTGCATTTTGTTCTGGTGCAACTAAGAAAGATATGAAATCCCATGCTTCTTGTGGATATTCACTGTATGAAACAATAGATAACCCTTGGAAAGCAGAGTCTTGGTATGCTTTACCTGATTCACCAACTGGTAGCGGATATACACTATATTGAGAAGGATCAATTTGTTCTTCAATCATTGCAATAGCATCTGGATCCTGAATAAGGAAAGGAGTTACACCAGATGAAAATCCATTGATTTGCTCTGCAAATCCCCAGTTAATGCCATCTACAGGTGTTCCTTCATCGTACAATTCTTTATAGCGTGCTAAACCAGCTTTTGCTATGTCTGTTCCGAGTGTGAACTCTCCATCAAGAGTCTTATAGAAGTTAAGTGGATCAATATCATCTAGGTCAGATAGAATTAAGTAATCTTCTGAAACTTTCCAAGAATTGTGTTTTCCTCTCATTGCAAATCCAAATAGATTATCTGCAGATTCTGTAAGAGTAATTGATGCATCAACAAACTCATCAATAGTAGTAGGAACTTCTACTCCATGTTCATCTAGAATATCTGTTCTTACATACATTCCTTTTGCGAAGAATAGGTATGGTAATAGATATGCAGTATCCTCTACTGTGCGAGCTGATTCAACAGCTAATGGTAAAAGACTGTCTTTGTATTCCCAGTCATTCAAATAAGACTCAAGACTCATTACGTTTCCGTTATTTACAAATTGCTTAATTGTTGCATCACGTGATTCAATAATATCAAGTGGTTGTTTTGCATTTAACATTTGAGCTAACTTTCCTTCTGCTTGTTCATAAGGAGGTGAAATCAAATTTATTTTTACGTCTGGGTTTGCTGCTTCATATTCAGCAATTAGTTCTTTTAATAATTCAGTACGAGCAGGTGAAGATAAAGTTTCTAGAAAATTTATTTCAATTTTATCTTCTCCTCCACCACCTGCAAATACACTACTCATTATTAGTAAAACTAATAATACACTTACAATTTTTTTCATATTCTTTGCTCCTTTATTTACACTTTTACAGTGTAATAATATTTTGTGGGGTTGTTTCCACTCGGAACATTATCTCATAGCTTATTTGGAAAGAACATATAAAAAATTGATATTATATATCCAAAATTGATATTATTATAGGAATGCCACTCTATTACTATAAAGCATCTGCATTTTTATACAGCTTCCTATACTCACTTGGAGAAAATCCTGTACACTTTTTAAACACAC
>CAYJHL010000143.1:0-4969 GCA_964369585.1 uncultured Treponemataceae bacterium
CAGCATATACAGAGCAAGCACTTGCAAAATTTGAGCACTGCCTACGAGAACTTGCGATTCTTGTTGGACAGGTTGAACAGTATATTGCGGAAAAGCTAGAAAAAGGTAAGCAGTCGCAACATGAGCAACAGCCAATCCAACGTTATCGTATGCAGTAATTTCACATACTATCTCACTATGATAAAAGGACATACTTGACAATGGCATTAAGTATTAGCATGATAGTGAACATACCTACAATGTAGCAAAGCTAAAAGAAGATTAAGAATTTAGCTAATACATACGCTACAACTTATAGACTAAAATTTTCAAGCAAGGGTGCGGAAATGGAAAATAGCATATTTAAAAAAAAGCATATCCGTAAAATATTATGTATTTCATTTTTTATATTTTTTCTAATAATTTTTATACCATTTCTTTATATATTTACATATTGGTATGCAGACAACTACCAAACTTATTTTTACACAGATTTAACACTAGACGGACTTCTTGCATTACATGCTGGTATATTAACTTTTATTGGTACCGTATCCTTAGGGGCTGTGACTGTTTGGCAAAATAAAAAGTCATCTACAGCACAAATAGATATGGCAAAACGCCAGCTAAAAATGGTTAGTTATCAAGCGCAAGAAATAAAACTTAAGCAGTTGAAAGACGCTATAATTCAAACTATTAAAAGTATTGATTCAAATATTTTCTCAAAAATAGCAAATGTAAGAAATACAGAAAATAGAAAAGAGCTTCTAGAATATATTCACCTTACTAGAAAAACTATTCTTGATGCGCACACAAATTTAAATTTCTTTACAGAATTTTGCGTGAGCGAATGCCCTGACTGTACATTTTGTCAAACACCATGTGCTGTACAGAATTTTGATAAAACATATAAAGAAAATATAAATAAACTAAGAAAAAATCTTTATGCATATATTGTTGAATATATAGACGAAATCGACACATTAGCTCAAAAAATTTCCCTTTTAACTTTATGTGAAACCATAAAAGAGGAACAATTCACACGTCTCACTAACAACCAAAAGGAAATGGATATGTTATTTAAAGATAATATCATATACGGATTAGCTTATAAATATACAAACGATCCTCAAATTGGTGACGCCATAAAATACATAAACGATACAGTGAAAAAAATTATTAATGAACAAAAATTGATACGTGAGGAATTGACTGACGTGGAATCTGATATAAATAAAAACAATAGAAATTATTATATAGAATACATAAACTCAAAAAAAGAAACATATCAAAAATTAACACATGAAAAAATGACAAATTTAATTGATAATGCACGAAAATGTCAATTTGAAATAGATTCTGAACTTATAAGAATAAAAAATGACATTATAAATTACAAAACAATATAGTAACAAAAAAATATGTAAAAAGAATATTATATATCATGAAGCGTACACTTACACGTAAAGTATAAACATAAGCTTTATGACATTCAATAATACTTTATATTTACCTATAAACACAACAAATAAACATGAGCATTACTTCAAAAAAATTCAAGCATATTGACTCACAAATTTATAAATTTATTTATAATAGTTAAAAATCATCATATAATTCTGAAATTTCACCTTCAAATGTGAGAAGCGATTCTATATTTATAGTATCTATACACATAATATTCCAATTACTATTAATCTTTTCAAAAGACAAAGACATATTACAGCTTAAGCTTTCATTTTGATAATAAGTTTTACCTCCCATATTTATCATTTCCCTATCAATACTATCCCATACAAAAAAATCAACAAATAGTTCTGCTTTAACATTTACTGTCCCAAAAATACTTACATCATATATATTATCATTAACTCCTTCTATAAAAATTTTAAAAAAACTAAAATCATCAAAAGATTCAACTGTAACCTCTCCTACGTCACAATCACTTCTATCGCTTGAGTTATTATCAACATCAAAGCTAGTTTCCTCTATCCCTTCTTTAAAAGCTTCAAAAATACTCTCAAGAATATGCTTTCCAGTTTCACTAAGCAAATATTGTTTTAATTCTACAGCAAAAAAAGCACTGTTATCCTCATATAAATTCAATAATTCAATAATATTTTTAACCACATACACAGTAGAAGATTTTTCACAAAACTCTACCCATCCCTTATCTGATGTGACCGCAATAATCTTTTTACTATTAGATTTTCCCCATTGCTCAATAGACTTAATTGCGATTGCATCAGGAAATTCATTTTTTCTTTCTTTAGATGTTCCAAACGGAGGTATATTTGAAAAATACATTTTGAAAACATCATCTAATGATTTAAAATCATTTATTTTAACAATATCTGTAGCAATATTATTTATAAAATTATCCACAATATTAAATGTTTCATTTTTGCATGATTTTATGTAGTCAAAAAAATCAGAAAACTCATCTTGTCGTTTATTAGTGCTTTTAACTATACCTTTAAAAGAAGCATTTATCTTTGTAGCATAATCATTAAATTCATTTTGCAGGTGAAATTTAACTTCATTTATAACTACTTCAGACATAACAACTTTTAAACCCATTTCTTTAAAAATATTCATCTTTCTAAGAGGGGAAAAGCTAAACGCATATTTCAACTCTTTAAAACTACACGTATCAAAAGTAATAGCATACGAATCATTTTTTATGATTGACCTTAATTCATTAATTTCACACATCTTTGACTTCTCATATATTTTTTGCATACATATAATAAAAATAGTATTAAAACTCTCCAACAATCCCCATTAATTGTTCATAGCTGGTAACGATGCCATATTTTACATTTTTACCATTAATTTTTTCATTAACAGCATCAAAAAATTTACGAGCGCAGCTAATCTTTTTCTCTTCGATGCCGCGCAGTTCAAGGCTGGACATACTGCCTTTAGTTTCAGCGACAAAATAAATGTGTTTGACGCTACCCTCAGTGAAGGCAATGGCCCAATCAGGGTTATAATTACCGATGGGGGTAGGAATAAAGAAGCCTCGAGGCAATTTGGCATACACAGCCACGTCTTTGTCCGTATCAAGCTCTTCCACAAATTGACGTTCAACCTTAGAATCAGTAATGGCATAATCGTAAATATGTCTATCTAGTTTTTTGCCTAATGCACCTAAATCTTGGCAGGTTTGAGCTTCAGTAAAAATATCAATGTCATATTTATGCTCTAAGCAATCATAGGTCAGTTTTTCTATGATACACGATGCTTTTTGTTCATTGATATGCTGTGAGACTTGCCCAATAAAATGCTCTGGGTTTTGTTCAAACATGGCAAAGGTACTTGAATGTATGCCTTGCAAAATACTTGCAATGGTTTGACGGGTAAGTTTTGTATTTTCAGCTATTTTTCCTAATAAATCATAAGGTACACCAGAATGCACAGACGCCTTATGTGCTTCTGTATTTGTATGCGTCAGCTCAAAGCCTTCACGGTTTTTGAGTTGAGTATCGCTGATGTTATTTTTTTGCATCCCTGCTTGCACTATATAATGCAAGGGCGTCACACTTAACGAAGCGTTCAGCGTAGTAATGCTTTTCTCTATGAGTTCTGTAGAATCAAAATCAACGGTATACACAGCTTTATGATTGATTTTACTCCACAGTTTTTTAAATTCTGCGCTATAAAACCTGTCCGTATTGAGCGGAATGTTTTTAATTTTTCGAGCGTCAGGCATTTCAAGTTTTGCATCGGGATTATAAAGAGCGTCAATAAGCTTTTCAATGCCCTCCTTAAAAGGTTCAAGCGCTGGTGGCAGCGGCGCGAGAGCATGGGCAGCCTTAGCCGTATGGTATTCTGGTGTGATGGTGTGCTTTGCGGCATGCGTATAGCCATTGAGCACCAACCATGCTTGAACAGTATTAGCCAGCTCTTCCGTGAGTTCTACGGTACTGCCATCATCTTTTTGTATTACTTTACCCATAAAATACGCGGCATCTGCCTTATGCGGTCTTGCAGATAAGGTTTCACCTATTTCACGTTGTAAGTTACTGACAAAGTCAGTGTAGCCCTCGCTGGTCACAACGGTGAGAATATTCACATCATGCACGGTGGCAGGGTCGTCCATGCGCTCACCAAACTGATTGACGCTGAGCCGAAGCCCACGCCCCACTTCTTGGCGGCGTGAAACGGTGCTATCGCTATGTTTCAGCATACAAATAACAAAGACATTGGGATTGTCCCAACCTTCACGCAAGGCAGAGTGTGAAAAGATAAAGCGCGCCGGCTCATTCAAAGAAAGGAGGCGTTCCTTATCTTTGAGGATAAGGTCATAATCGTCTTGATTTTTACCAAGCCCCACATTTTCGCCTCGTCCGTCAATTTCAGGGTCAATCAATTGTTTGGATTTTTTATCTATGGAAAAATAGCCCTTATGCGTGTCGGCAGTGCGTATATTTTGTAAATACTTTCTGTACTCTTCATGCCCCACAGAAAGCTGACTGTGTAAGAAGTCTTGCACTTGTTTTTCGTATTCTTCCTCAAACCAGCGTGCATATTGCCCCATGCTGTCCTCTTGGGCATAGTCACGATACTTAACAACTTCATCAATAAAAAAGAGAGTTAATACTTTCACGCCTTGCGCATAGAGCTGCTTTTCTTTTTCTAAATGGGATTTGATTGCGTCACGTATTTGAATATGCCGCATGGTATCCTTGCTCATATCGCCTACGGCTTCCCCCACATGAAGAGTTACGCCATTGGTAAACTCAATGGTATCTGTGCGATAGTCAATATCTGAAACCACAAAGCCTTGATACTGGTCAAAATTACCAGCTTTTACAAATAAATCATCACCATGACGAATACGCATAAGCTTGCGTTTTATACTGTTCCCAGACTGTTTCACTTCAAGCTCAAGAAGAGCGTTAGGAGCATTCTTGCTAAGTTCGATGGAATCAAGATAAAGATAGGAACTTGTCCCTGCTAGCCCTTTGGCATGTATGCCACGCAC
>CAYJHL010000144.1:0-4947 GCA_964369585.1 uncultured Treponemataceae bacterium
CGATTGCTTTTTTTCCTTTTATATTTTTTAATTCAGCTAAGCTGCCTGCACCAAAGTAAATATCTCTTGGTAATGTAAATCTTGACATAATGTCTCCTCTCAATTTTTTACGATAAAATATTATCTATATAAAATATAACAAATAGTAAAATAATAGTCAAGCTTTTTTTATAGATAAAAAAAGTATTTTTATCTATGATTTTCTTTTCTACTTGTTAAAAACTAAAAATGAGTGTATAGTACATTATGAAAAAAAGAGAAAATTTTACCGTCATATTTGAAGATGAACACATAGTTGTTTTTAATAAGGCATCTGGAATATTAACGGCTGCAGACCGCTACGATAATGATGCTCCGAGATTAGATGTTTTGGCAGAGGAGAACCATGGAAAGCTTTTGGCTGTACATCGAATAGATAAAGATACTTCTGGTCTCATTGTATATGCAAAAACAGCCGAGGCACATAGAGAATTAAGTATGGCCTTTGAAAAAAGAGAAGTAAAAAAAGTGTATCATGCCCTTGTTTATGGCCGTCCTATGTGGGAAGAAAAATTATGTGATGCATCGTTAATGATAGATGGTGATGCAAGACATCGAAGTGTAGTAAATAAAAGACAGGGAAAGTCTTCAAAAACGCAATTTAAAGTACTTGGCTCCTGTAATGCCTTTTCTTGGATAGAAGCGCGTCCTATTACAGGTAGAACTCATCAAATTAGAGCTCACCTTTTGCATGAAGGTTTTCAAATTGTATGTGATCCATTATATGGGGGAAATCAAAAAGCAATTAGACTTTCAGACATTAAAAGGTCTTGGAAGGGAGATGTGTTTGAAGAACGTCCTTTACTAGAAAGACTTGCCCTTCATGCGTATAGTATTGAGTTTGCACATCCAATAACAGGCGAGCAAGTGCAATTTGTTGCACCATATTCTAAAGATATGGATTCTTTAAGAAAGCAATTGGCAAAGCTGTATGGTGTAGATCCTTTGGGGAAAGATGAATAAGACGCAAAAAAATCTTGCATTTCTGCAAGATTTTTTTTGCGTTAGTGATTGTAAGGGCCGCTGAAAGCGGTTCGCGCTAGTAGGGAGCGATGCCCACATCGATTCGCACAATGCGCGAATGAAGCCGTCAGGCGGAACCCCGAAAAGCACGACCCTGCAAGGCGATCTGTGTGTTGACATGCAGGGGAACGCCCACACTATCTTAAATCTCTTCTGCTTCTGCCAAAAGAATATCTTCCGCTTCTTTACACCAAAGGCCATTGTTTTTTTCTACAACGTCAGCAAGTTTTGTATAAAGAGGGCAATCTTTTCCTTTTTCGCGTAGTTCATTAAGGGCTACAAGTGGAAGATTTTTGTGTGTATAAATAAGTTTTTTTCCACCAGGAATTTTATCGAGGTTGATTGTTGTATCAGCAACGGCATTTAGGCCACCTATGTGAGTAATCATTGAGACTGGGTTAAGTCTTCCGTCAGTCATCATCTCTAATGATTCTTTAAGATCGTCTGTGTTACCGCCAGATGTTCCAACTATATGATGAGCTTCATAGTGAACATTATAGAAATTCATTGTTGCACTAAAGTTTGTATCTGTTGGCCCTGCAAAGAAGTTTAAGCATCCGTCGTTACCAAGTAGAGCGTCTCCAAGTTCTAAAACTGGTTTTACCGGCGCAAACACGTAAACGTCGTCAAATAGTTTTCCACCATTTAATTCTTTTAAGTGGCTTACAGGGTCTGTGATGTCTTTTGTATTTACATAAATAAGGCTTACACCATTCTTTTTTGCTTCTTCCACAGTAATAAGGCTCTCTGCTCTTTCAAGGCGAGCGTCGTCGATGTCGGTTACAATCATTGTTCCGGGTTTTCTATCGCAGTGAATTGCATAGTCAATTGCAGATAATCCCATAGGACCAACACCTGCTAAAAGGGCCATTGAGCCACCTTCTACTATTCCCATATCATGAACATAGCTGCCACCTGTTGTATGGTATTGCGCATGGTATGCACCAACAACACAAGATACAGGTTCTGCAATGGAACCGAGATAATAGCAGTCGGCATTATATTCAAGAAGACAGCCTAGTTCCATAACTTCTGCTGGAATAATGATATATGTAGCATCTCCACCGATGTATTCGTAAGAGTAACCAGGCGCCCAAAGAGTTCCATCTTTGTTTAGTGCTGGTTGAATTGCAAATTTTTGGCCAGCTTTAAATTGTCCTTGCCATTTTTTTCCAACTTCTACTAACTCGCCACAAAATTCGTGTCCAATAATGATTGGATTTTCTTTTAAGTTATGACGAACGCGTTTGTGTCCTTCACCTTGCATTGCTAATTTGTGACTAGACATACAAATTGAATCAGATACAACTTTTGCCAAAATTTCATCGTCTTTAATTTGTGGAAGTTCGAATTCTTCCAATCGTAAATCATTTACGCCGTATAAACGTACTGCCTTTGTTTTCATAATTTTTTCCTTGATATTATAATTTTGCTGTGGCTAATTCAAACCACTTTCTTTTGTAAGAATCTACCTTTTGGATAGGAGCCATCTCTACTGGTATGTACTCTATTTTTACAGAAGAGGCAAATTCCTCGAGGCTTTTGCCTGTCAAAGCCATACCTCCTGTCATTGCAGCTCCAAAGGCTGTAGCCTCCTCCATACTCGTTAAGTATACAGGGTTTCTATGCAGAACTGTTGCTAAAAGCGCGTTGTAGAGTTTATTTTTTCTAAACCCACCCTCAGTAAATATGTTTGTTCCTGGTTGTAACCCTGTTCTTTGTAGAGCTACCTCTGTTTGAAATGCAAGGGATAAATCTAATACTGAAAAGAAGCGTTGTTCCTTGTACATAACTTGAGGGATAGATTTTCCGCTTTGTATATCTTCAAGAGGGTAGAACGTTCCCTTTTCCCAAATACCAGGTTTTGACCCTGCAAATTGTCCAGAGTTTGGTAGTAGCTCAGGGATTACAAAGGTATCCATTTCTGTTAATACTGCATTTACGGTATCAAAACTAAATGTTGGAAACTCTTCAGTTTTATTAATTTTTTTATACAATGATACATAGGTGTCGAGCTCCAGTCCCCCTACAAATATTGATGTTTTTACTGGTTTTCTGAGAGCAGAAAGATTAAAATATACAATTTTTCCAATATCCTCATCGTTAAACTCTAAGGTTTCTTGTGGGTGCATACATACACACCATGTACCCGTTGAATTAAGTACAAACTTTCCCTTTTCTTTGTTTGCTAAATAGGGAAGAAGGGATGCATTTGAATCATGTATTCCCATTGTAACAATTGTATCAGGGTTTAGACCTGTTTTTTCTACAATATGCGGACTTATTTTACCTAGCGTTTCATAGGTGTTTTTATAATTGGTAGGCAATAGTCTTCTAATCTTTAATTTATCCACAACAGGGGACCAATCACTACTCTTATGATCCCAAAGATAAGTATGACACCCTGCATAGGTTGGCTCAATACCAGTTACCCCAGTAAGTAAAAAGCCCCAGTACTGAGGATAGTATAAAATTGTCTTTGTTTTCATAAAGTCTAAAGGAAAAGAATTCTGTAAGTATGCAATTCCTTTTGCTGGATTTATCATAGCACCAAAAGCTGGAGAGAAGGTTGCTTTTTGTAATTCTTCCCTTGTTCCGCATATATTGTGAAACTCATCTTGAAAGTCTTTTCCTGGTTCATGAGTGTAAAAGATACATGGCGCACAAGCTTTTCCAAGCTCGTCAATACATACAAATGTTGCACCATGTGTACTTACTGCTAGTGACTTTATAGGATATTTCTTTGCAAAGACACTAAGTCCTTCTAAAAACCATTCTTCCATACCTTCTAGGTCATGAGCCTCTACTTCTGCTCCTGTGTTTGGCTCTTTAACAGTTATTGGTTCAAAGTGCTTGTATACAGCATCTAATTGCTGTAATTTTTCATCATATATAGCAAGTTTTTTATTTGTCATTCCGATGTCAATGACCGCAATTGCATATTCCATACTTCCTCCAATTAATAAGTAATAATTAATATTACTTATCTGCATAATTATATCTTATTTAAAAGTCAGCATTTGTTATAATCTTTTTTAATATAACAATCTTAAACTTACTCGTAAATAATCAATTTCTCCAAAATAATTAATAATTGTTCATTATTAATTATTAATTACTTAAGCATTACCTGTCCGCCTGTTACGGGAACAGCTTGACCTGTTTCATATTTTTGTTCAACAATATAAAAAATTGCTCTTAATACATCTATTCCGTAGCAACCTCTGTTCATTGGAACTTTTGCTTCATAAAAAGCTTTTACATCACCAATATTTTTTGCACCAGGAACTTTTCCAGCGTTTAAGTACTGTACAAAAAGTCCTTTTTCTGGGTCTGACCAAAGAGGTCCATCAAAAAAGTTTCCTGGACAAATTGCGTTTACTTTTATTCCATAGGTAACTAATTCCATAGCAAAGCTTTGTACTAAGCCAATACCTCCAAACTTTCCACCTGCGTATGATCCATTTTTGTTAGAACCTTCAAGGCCAGACTTAGAGTTGATTTGTATAATATCAGTAGTCCATTCAGGGTTAGCTGCATGTTGTCTTTTTACCGTAAGGCCACAGTGTTTTGTAATAGTTGCAAAGGCTGTGTAGTTTATGTCAGTAACAAATTGGAATGATTTCATATCTTGTTCTAAAATGCTTGATGCTCGTAATACTCCTGCATTGCTTACACAAAGATCAATTCCACCAGCAGTTTGTATTATTTCGTTAAAAAGCTCAATAACTGAGTCTTCTTCTCCAACGTTAACTTTTACGCCAAAAGCAATAGTTTTTCCATTTTCATCATTAAGCTTTTGTGCAAGTGCCTTTGCCCCATCTATGTTTAGGTCGGCAATAAAAACAGTAGAGCCTTCTTTTACTAATCCTCTTACAATTTCTT
>CAYJHL010000145.1:0-4877 GCA_964369585.1 uncultured Treponemataceae bacterium
GGGCGAATCGCGATGCCCCTGCGGTTTTTTGCTACTTTTTTTGCGGCAAAAAAGTAGACCCATGAAACGGTAGTTTTGATGTAATTAAAAGGTTACATTTTAGACTAATTAACTTAAAAATTTATTTAATATTATAAGCCACGGCGGTACGCCGTGGATAACACCAATTAAACTGAAAGTTTTTGTGCAATTTCTTTTATCGTTGTATCCGCTGTGTCGTAATCTACTTGGCAAGTACCAACTTGCTTATGTCCGCCACCACCATAGGATGCACATATTGTCCCTACGTTTACGTCGCAAGATCTGTTGAGTATGCTGTAGCCAATTGCAATAGAAACGTTTTGCTTGTTTCTGCCATCAACAATCCACATTGATATATTCTGCTCAGGATATAAGCTGTAAATATAAAAACGATTTCCTGCATTAATTGTTTCTACACCACGTAAATCAGTAATAATAACATTTTTTTCAATTGTTGTATGCTTTTTTAACATTGCATCAAAAAGTTTTGTTTGCTCGTTATAGCATTCTATTCTTTCCTTTACATCAGGAAGTTCTAGGATTTCATCAACACTAATTTCTGCACATTTTCGCAAGAGATCTTCCATAAGTGCAAGGTTAGAAACGGTAAAATTTCTAAACCGTCCTAATCCAGAGCGTGGATCCATTAAAAAGCCTAATAAAACACCTCCGGTCGGATTAAGTATTTCTTCGCGTGTTAGATTTCCTGAATCGACACGGTCACATACTTCAACAAGTTCTTCAAAATGTGCAATATCATGGGTATCTTTATAGTAGTCAAAAATAACACGTGCACAAGAAGGCGTGATGCGTCTATCTCCTGCAATACTTTTGTCTTCCATTCTTTCTATTTCACTGTAATGGTGATCAAACCAAATTCCACAACCTTCTGCATATGGAATATTTGCTAAAACATCGTTTGATGTAACCTCAATCTTGCCATCTTGCATATCTTTTGGGTGTACAAACGACCAAGAGTCGATTACTTTTGTTTCTAATAAAAGGGCACCACACACTAGCCCATCAAAGTCTGATCTTGTTAATAATCTCATAATTCCTCCGTGCTTATATTATATCCAATTTTCTAGTTTCTGTAAATTATCAAAATAGCATTATGTACAAATTTATATACGCAATTACTAAATAAGCCCATGTTTCCAATGCCAAATAGGTTTTGCAAGTTCGTTTGAAAAAGGTTGGATACGATTAAAATCTGGAAGCCATGAATCGTCTTGGATTAATTCTTGGTAAAAAAGATATTCAAAACAATATGCGTCAATTTCTTGTGTAATAAATGAGAACTCTTCATTTGATATAAATCTATCTGGGCTTTTATTCTTTGTATCAGTTTTGATAGGGGTGTATTGTGTCATTAGGGAAATGCAAGCTTTCCCATCTGCGTAATACTTAAGCCAGTCAAGAACATCAATACTATCTTGTAAGTGGCTAGGTAACACTAAGTGGCGAATTATTACTCCTGAAAGCATTCTTTCTTTTGTTTCGCCATCTTTCGTTTTCTCTTCAAATTTCAATGGCGACATTTCAATCATTTTGAGTATTGCTTCTGTTGCTGTAATAGCATAGTCTTTTGTAAAAAAAAGAGATGACGAAACTTCATCGTTAAGTGTTTTTAAGTCAGGAAGCCAGATGTCAACTAAGCCTTCTAGCATATGTAAGGCTTCTACGTTTTCAAAGGCAGATGAGTTCCAGCAAATAGGTATTGTTAGGCCATCTTTTTTTGCTTGTTTTAATCCTTCTGCGATGGCAGGGATGGCATGGCTACCAGTGACTATATTTATATTTTCAGCACCTTCGTTTTGTAATGCTAAGCATATATGTGAAAACTCATGTTGTGAAACAATCTTCCCCATGCCCTCACGTGATATTTGAAAGTTTTGGCAAAAAACACAGCCAAGATTACACCCACTAATAAAAATAGTTCCAGACCCCCCGTGCGCGGTGATGGGGGGTTCTTCGCCAAAGTGTAAACATGCCGAACCTATTTTTAATTCGCTCGTTTCATGGCAAAAAGATGTTTTATTGTCGTTTCTATTGATGCTACATTTTCTGGGGCAGAGGGCACAAGATTCATAGTATGGGTGGGCTATCATAGTACCTTTTTTTCGGTAAAAACAGCCATGAGGCTTGTAAGTAAGTCTAACGGCAAATCGTGAGCTTCACAATTTACCAATGAGCATAATTCTTTCCAATCATTAACGGTGAATACATTCTTTTCTAGGTCACTTGCATCTTGAAAAAAATTACCTTCAAGTAGAGCAATTGCAGCGGCAAGCCAAGTTATATTCCTTTCGGTTGGCTCTTCATTGTGATTTTGGGATTGTATAATATATGTTTGTTCCCAATAATCTGAAATACTAAAAGGAAGCTCTCCTAGGTCTCTGTAAAGCGAGTTGAAATGCTTTGAAACAGCCTTACTTGCTCTTAGTCCATCATATTGACCAACGTTATTTGATCTATCGTATTTAATTATTCGTTTTACATCTGCATAAAACTTTTCAATTATGTCCATGATATAAATATACCATACTTTGAATTAAAAATCCACAAAAGAAAACTGCTGATTTGCTTTAGATATACAATTTTTTTTACATTTTTCGTATTTTAAACCTTGACTTTTCCTTATACACCCTTTAATATAGAATTATGAATTTACGAAATGTATTAACACCCGAAACAGTTGAACTCAACTTAAAGGGAAGCGCGAAAGAAGAAATTATTGATGAAATGTTGGATATTCTCGTTAAAGCAGGGAAAATTACTGATAAAAATGCAGCTCGAGAATGTGTACTTGATCGTGAGCGAAAAATGTCAACCGGAATGAAACACGGTATTGCAATTCCTCATGGAAAAACAGATACAGTAAGCGAATTAGTTGCTTGTATTGGTATCTCAGATAATCCAGTGGATTTCGATTCTTTAGACCAAGAACCTTGTCGTATTTTTATTATGACATTGTCTCCTGTTAATAAAACTGGACCACATCTTCAGTTTTTAGCAGAAATCAGTCTTTTATTTAAAAGTGCTGAAAAACGTCAAAAGATTTTGAGTACAACTGATAAAGCAGAGATTATCAAAATTCTTACTGACTAGGAAGGTAGTATGATTACTAGTGAAAACCACTCCTTTTAGGTAGTGGTTTTTGGTGTGTTTAAAAGGTTTTTTCATATTTGTTTTTTTTGAACAATCATACTATATTGAGGGGCGGAACATGGAATCTAAAGAAAATTCACAATTTCATGACTATAATCAAAAAGATATTTTTTGGAATGATATTGAGAGTGCAGGAATTGAGGAGTATGATGAAGCATTTCTCGCTTCTGTTCGTTCAGAATTAAAAATATTAGAAGAAGCAGGGGTGCAATTTCTTATTGTTCCTAAGAGGTTTTCAGGTATAGCCTCTTTTTGGGGTTGTTCAGAAGGCGAAATTATGTCCGAAGAAAAAGAGCAAGAGTTTTTCGAAATTTTTACTGCTACAATGGTTCATCTTGCTCGCCGCATCAAGGATTGTAAAAATATTGCTGGATTTATTTATCCAGATTTTCAAAATGATTGGCCTGTATTACAACACTATGAAAACGAATATAAAGAGAATTTTAAGGCTGCATTTCAAAAAAAACACAGCCATTATATCTTTGTAGAAAGAGATTAATTCTCTTGTGCAAAAATCCCACGAACGTTTATAATACCTTCAATGCTTCGAAGTTTTTCGAGCGTCTCATCATCAACCAGTCCTTCTATATCAATTAGATTATAGGCAATATCATCTCTGTTGTGATTAATCATTGCAGAGATGTTTTGCTTTGCTTCAGCTAGTACGGTCGTAATTTGTCCAACCATGTTTGGAACATTTCTATTTGATATTGCAAGTCTTGTACCTTTTAAAGGTACTGGTGCATCAATTTTGCATTTTGGAAAATTCACAGAATTAATGATTGCGCCTGTTTCTAAAAAGTCACGTATTTGGTTTACAGCCATAACGGCACAATTTTCTTCTGCCTCTGGCGTAGATGCTCCTAGATGGGGTAGGCATATAACATTAGGACATTGTAATAAATCCTCATCTGTAAAATCACTGACAAAGCATGCAATTTTCCCTTCTTTTAGTGCGCTAATCATGTCCTCGTTTACTACAAGTCCACCACGAGAGAAATTTAGAACGCGAACACCTTTTTTCATTGATGATATTCTATCTGCATTTATTAAAGCTTTTGTTTCAGGAGTTTGAGGTAAGTGAAGGGTTATGTAATCCGCCTTTGAAAGAAGTGCATCAAGACTTTCAGCCTTACTAATAGAGCGACTTAAAGCCCATGCGCTATCTACTGAAATAAATGGATCAAATCCGATTACTTTCATTCCTAGCTCTGAAGCTGTATTTGCAACTTTTGCGCCGATGGCTCCAAGTCCAATTACTCCAAGTGTTTTTCCTTTTATTTCTGGTCCTACGAATTGAGATTTCCCTTTTTCTGCCATATCAGGAATATTTGCACCATTTCCTAATAATGTTTTAGCCCATTCATTTGCCTGTATCATAGGTCTACTTGAAAAGAATAAAGCAGCAATAACAAGCTCTTTTACGGCATTCGCATTTGCTCCTGGGGTGTTGAATACAACGATACCTTTTTCGCTCATCTGTGAGATAGGAATATTGTTTGTGCCTGCTCCTGCTCTTGCAATTGCTTTTAAAGTTGCTGGTACTTCTATTGAGTGCATATCGCCTGATCGAACAAGGATTGCATCGGGGTTAAGTATTTCAGATGCGATTTCATAGTTTTCCCTGTCAAATTCATCCAAACCTTTTGCTGATATTTTGTTTAATGTTTGTATTTTATACATTT
>CAYJHL010000146.1:0-4786 GCA_964369585.1 uncultured Treponemataceae bacterium
GTTCAATTCGCCTCGGTTGTGCCTCTGTTACTCAGCTTGAAATGATGCCAAAACCACCAGCAGAGAGAACTGAAGACAACCCATGGCCTCAATGGCCAAAGGTATTAAAAACTGACTATGGCCAAAACGAATCAATTGCAAAGTTTGGAGATGATCCAAGACAATATAAAACAACAGTAAAATATTTTGACATTGATGATAATGGTAATGTCAAAGGTGCAATGATAAGTAAGCTTGAATCAAAAAAAGATTCGGCAACAGGCAGAATGATGATGGTCCCAACTGGTGAAGAATTCTATGTGAAAGCTGATATTGTACTTATTGCCGCAGGATTTCTCGGGGCAGAGTCATACATTGCAGAAGCCTTTGATGTTGCACTGGACGCACGAGGAAACATTGGAACGCAAAACTTTAAGACAAACAGCGAAAAAGTTTTTGCTGCCGGAGACGTGCGCCGTGGACAAAGCCTTGTGGTTTGGGGACTTCGAGAAGGACGAGACGTTGCAAGAGAAGTAGACACATATTTAATGGGATATAGTAATTTGTAACAAAGGGTTTATCCGCAGATTTATGGAATTACGCAGATTAATAGGATTTCTACTGTTAAGTGCTACAATGACCTTCTAGTAATGGGAAAACTTATTTATGCCAAAAATATAAATATTTTTAGCTTTTATATGATACGTGCAAGAATTCTACAATATGTAATAGTAAAAATCTGTGTAATCCTTTAATCTGTGGATTAACAAATTGTAACAAAGCTTAGAATATGATATAGTTTAGTTAAAGGAAAAAATATGAATAGTACCGTAAAAGAAGTATTAGACTTTGTAATAGAAAATGATGTTAAATTTATTAGACTTGCATTTTGCGATTTATTTGGAAGGCAAAAAAATATATCAATAATGCCACATGAACTTGAAGGCGCCTTCGAAAACGGCATATCATTTGACGGTGGTGCCATTGAAGGTTTTTCAGGCGTGGTAGAGTCTGACCTTTTTTTATTTCCTGAAGCTGAAACACTTACCATTTTGCCATGGAGACCTCAACAAGGTAGAGTAGTGCGTTTCTATTGTGCAATTAAAAATCCAGATGGAACAACCTATAATTGTGATACTCGAAGTATATTAAAAAGTGTTATGGGTGAATGTGAAAAAAAAGGGTATGCTTGTAATATTGGGGCAGAAAGCGAGTTTTACTTATTTAAAACAGATGAGAATGCAGAGCCTACTTTGCAACCCTTTGATAATGGTGGCTACATGGACATAGCTCCTCTAGACAAAGGCGAAAATGTTCGCCGCGAAATATGTTTATACTTAGAAGAAATGGGAATAAAGCCAGAATCTTCACACCATGAGCGAGGCCCTGGCCAAAATGAAATAGACTTTATTTTTTCAGATGCGCTGACATGTGCCGATAATCTTTTAACATTAAAAACGGTTGTAAGGACTATTGCAACAAGAAGCGGACTTTTTGCATCATTTATGCCAAAGCCCCTTGCTGGAAAAAGTGGAAGCGGGCTTCACACCAATGTCTCGCTTTTTAAGAATGGTTCTAATGTTTTTAAAAATATTACAGAAGGACACTCAAAAGAAGCAGAAAGCTTTATTGCAGGAGTGTTAGAAAAAACACCTGAAATTACTGCTTTTTTAAATCCACTTACAAATTCGTATGAACGTTTTGGCCATTTAGAAGCCCCAAAATATGTATCATGGTCTCATCAAAATAGATCTCAGCTTATAAGAATTCCAGCAGCGCAAGGTAATAGGGTAAGAATGGAGCTTCGCTCACCAGACCCTGCAATGAATCCGTATCTTGGTTTTGCGCTTATTATTGCAGCTGGAATGGAAGGTATAAAAAAATCACTGTCTCTTCCTAAAGCAGTTAATGAAGATCTATACGAAGCAGATGAATCCGTGACAGAATCCTTACAAACACTTCCAACAAATCTTGGTGAAGCACTTGATTTGTGCGAAAATTCAAAGTTTATACGAGATGTACTTAGTGATGATGTTGTAAAAAAATATTGTGCTCAAAAACGTTTAGAACAAGAAGCTTTTTTACGAGCAGGCGATAAGCAAGATTTCTATTTTAATAGCTATTTTCCTACAATATAGCATTGCAATTTTTAGGAAAATCTATGGAAAAGGCACTTATTGTTTCAAATTCAAAAAAAACTATAAGCTTTGTTACAGAACTTTTGCAAAGTGCTGGAATTGAGCAAATATCCTCAGTATTTACGGCTCAATTGGCACGTCTTATGACCATAGAAATAGACTATGATGTGTACATTGTGGATGCTCCTCTACCGGATGAAACAGGCGAGGAACTTGCAGAGTATTTAGCTGAAAAAAATGTAAGCCAAGTACTTATGCTTATTGATACAGAATACTTTGATGAAGTATCGGAAAAAGTTGAAATGCTTGGCGTAATAGGTATACCCAAGCCTGTAGATCGACCTACTTTTTGGGTATCACTTAAAGCAGCTCAAGCGTTATTTAAGAAAATGCTTTCAATGCAAAAACAAAATTCAGCACTTCAAAATAAAATTGAAGAAATAAGAATTGTTGACAGAGCAAAGTGCATCCTTATTGCACATTATTCGATGACCGAAGAAGAATCTCATAAATTTATTGAAAAGCAAGCAATGAGTACGCGGAAGTCACGGCGTCAAATAGCTGAAGAACTTATTCAAAATCAATCATAATTGTCTATAAAAGTATACAGTATAAATGTCTTGTTTTGTAGACAATTATATATTCTACATTATAGCGTTATTTTTTTAATTTGTTATATTATAATGAATTAGAAAATAAATATTCTTGTATTAAAAGTTGGCACACTTCTTGCATTAATATATGTAGGAGAATGTAATGACTAATACAGCTTATAAAACTTTTATTAAGGATATAACAAAGCACCCTTTGTTAAGTGCAGAACAAGAAAAAGTTTTATCAAAAAAGATTCAAGAAGGCGATACAAATGCAATGCAAGTATTGATTAATGCAAATTTGCGTTATGTTGTTTCAATTGCCCATAAATATGCAAAGAATGAAGATACACTTATGGACTGTATACAAGAGGGTAGTATGGGTCTAATGGTTGCAGCTTCTAAATATGATTATCGATTTAATACACGCTTTTGCACATATGCAAACCCATGGATTACACAGTATATTATGCGTCATAAGAAATTAATTGAGCCTACAATACACATACCAGCACTTAAAGTTGAAAAGCTACGAGTGTTACGAGGCGCTCATAATACGCTCGAACAACTATTAGGGAAAGCTCCCTCTAACCTTGAATTGTCTATTTATACTGGTATAGCTGAAGATGACATCTATGAATTAAAAAAATATGACTTCACAATGTGCAGTCTTGATGCTCCAATAGATTCCCAAAATGAAAAAGCAATTATGCACACATTAAAAGATGATTCAGCCAATCCAGAATTAGACGTTATGGAACAAGCTGAACGGAAAGATTTTATGGATGTAATTAATAAACTTCCAAAACGTGAGCGCATGGTGATAGTTCACCGGTATAAGAGTTATATAAATGGCGATAAAACGAGTTATAAGGAAATAGGCTTAAAGCTCGGTGTTTCTATTGAAGCAACGAGACAAATTGAACTTCGTGCAAAACGAAAGCTCCAAAACCTGTTTGAAACCTACTATAGTGAAGTTTACAACGAAAAAATTCCTGTGTAACATTAAAAGAGTAATTTCTTTGTATTATTGACAGTTGGACGGTAAAGCGTTATTATTACCTATATATGAAAAAAAAATCTACTCAAACAAAAATACCTAAATCAATGATTATTCTTCTTAGTACAATAATTTTCGCTTTAGGTATATTCATTCTTTTTTTTAGTTTTCTATTGAGTACTCCAAAAGCATCAAAAGATCCAATCGAAGCTGTAGTGGCTGAAGTTGAACAGGTTCAAAATGAACAAGTTATTGAAGATAATGCTTCGCCTGCAATTGCAATGTCACCGAGACCAGATCCTGATCCTATTCTTCCTGGAAGAAAAGAACCACCGAAAGTTTCACCGCCTCCTATTGAACAAAAGCCAGAAGTCCCTCCTGTTAAAACAAAAGATGGCATTCTCGTATTTGTTTTTGACGATGGAGGACATCAACTTTCGCAGTCAAAGCCGTTTGTAAATTTACCATTCCCAATTACCATCGCAGTTTTACCACAATTATCAGCATCTGTTGAAACAGCTGCATTAGTTCGTAATTCAGGTAATGAATTATTTTTACATCAACCAATGCAAGCCATGAATTTAAATATAAGCCCCGGTCCAGGTGCTATTTTGCCAAATATGACTACGGGGGACGCTGTATCGATATTGCGCCAAAATGTAGCAGAAATTGGCCCAATTGTAGGGGTAAATAATCATGAAGGGTCGCTTATTACGAGTGATAGAAATTTAATTGGCGCAGTTATTGATGCTTGTAATGATTTAGGAGTTTTATTTTTAGACTCGAGAACTACGGCTCAAACAGCTGTCCCGATGGCAGCACTTGAGCGAGGAATAGAAATATTGGATCGTGATATCTTTATTGACAATGAAAAAGATACCGAATATATGAGGGGAATGATAGAAAAAGGTTTAGAAATAGCTGATAAACAAGGGTATGTTATTATGATTGGGCACGTTACAACGCCTTCACTTGCACCCTTATTAGATGAAATGTATCCTGAGCTTAGTGCTCAAGGCTATACCTTTTCCACTCCTTCTAAGCTACGTACACAATGACATCGTGTCATTGCGTAC